>NZ_JACUUB010000089.1 GCF_014859525.1 Marinobacter sp. | reverse complement strand
ACCGGCTCCCTTGCCGCCAGTTTTTCCAGCAGCGCCAGGGACACCGGTGGCAATAGTTCGCCTTCGATGATCGATTCCAGCATCCGTGCGCCGTTTTCACTTCGGGTGGCGCGGCTGCGGATGGCTTCTACCAGGCCGTCTTCCAGCTCCACGTCGGTGTGGTAACGGGCTTTGATCTGGTCGGCCAGGCGCTGGAGTTTGTCGCCGACGATTCGGTTGAGGGTGTCTTCGCCCAGCGGCAAATAGGGCACCACTTCCATTCGAGCCAGCAACGCGGGTTTGAAGAAGTTGGCCAGTTCCGGGTACAGGGCTTCTTCGATCTTTTCCGGTGCTTCGGCGTGGTTGACGATGGTCTGGTAGCCGAGGTTGGAGGTGAGGAAGAAGACGACGTTTTTGCAGTCGATCAACCGGCCTTCGCCGTCCGCCAGTTCGCCTTTGTCGAAGGCCTGGTAGAACAGGTTAAGGACTTCCGGGTGGGCTTTTTCGACTTCGTCGAGCAGGACCACGGAATAGGGTTTCTGGCGGATGGCTTCGGTGAGGATGCCACCTTCGCCAAAGCCGACATAGCCTGGAGGTGAGCCGATCAGGCGGGAGACGGTGTGTTTCTCCTGGTATTCAGACATGTTGATGGTGGTGAGGAACTGGCGGCCGCCGTAAAGCAGTTCGGCCAGTTGCACCACGGTTTCGGTTTTGCCGACGCCGCTGGGGCCCACCAGCAGGAAGGCGCCCATGGGGCGGCCGGGGCGGCGCAGGTCGGCGCGGGCGGTGAGCAGGTGCTGGTGCAGGCAGTCGATGGCGGTGTCCTGGCCTTTGATGTGGGCCTGCAGGTACGCCGGCAAGTGGGTGATTTTCTCCAGCTCGTCGGTGGTCATGCGATTGACAGGAATGCCGGTCCAGTCGGCGATGACTTCGGCCACCTGACGGGCGTCGACGCGGGCATGGACCAGGGGTTCGTCGGCCTGGAGTTCGGCCAGCTCCTGTTCAATAGCGCCGGCTTCACTTTTCAGGTCCGGGCGTTCTTCGTGATCGCTCTCGGCCAACTCAACAGCGGCGTCAGCGGTGGTTTCGGCTTCGACATCACCCAGCAACAGCTGTTCGCGGATGCCGACCAGCCGGGCCACCAGGTCGCGCTGGTCGTTCCAGCTTTGTTCCAGGGCTTCGGCTTCGGCGGTCAGGTCGGCAATCCGTTGTTCAAGTTCCTGTTCACGCTGGGCATCCACGCTCTGGCCGAGGGTGTGTTCCCGGCTCAGCAGTTGCTGTTCCATGGCCAGTTGGTGCAATTCGCTGCGCACGTGGCTGAGACGGCGTGGCGGTGTGCTCAGATTCAGGCTGACCCGGGCGCAGGCGGTGTCTAGCACGTCGATGGCTTTATCCGGCAGCTGGCGGCCGGCCAGATAGCGGGCAGACATTTCCGCGGCGGCTTTCAGGGCACTGTCGGCGACCAGGACCTGATGGGCTTTTTCGTAGACGGTGCGCAGGCCACGGAGGATGTGGACGGCTTCGCCCGGTGTCGGCTCATCCAGCGCGACCGGCTGGAAGCGGCGGCTGAGAGCCGGGTCTTTCTCGAAGTATTTCTTGTACTCGCGCCAAGTGGTCGCTGCGATAGTACGAAGCTCGCCCCGGGCCAAAGCAGGCTTCAGCAGGTTGGCAGCATCGGAGCCGCCTTCGCTGTTGCCGGCACCGATCAGGGTGTGGGCTTCGTCGATGAACAGGATGATTGGCGTAACAGAGCCTTTAACGGCTTCGATCACGCCCTTCAGGCGCTTCTCGAACTCGCCTTTGACAGAAGCTCCGGCCTGCAAGGCGCCCATATCCAGGGTCCAGAGTTCGACGGTTTTCAGGCGGTCCGGTACGTCGCCATTCACAATACGAAGGGCCAGGCCTTCCACCAGGGCGCTTTTGCCCACGCCGGCGTCACCCACCACAATGGGGTTGTTCTTGCGACGGCGGCAAAGGATGTCGATCATCTGGTCGATTTCGGCATCGCGGCATACCACCGGGTCCAGTTTTTCTTCCCGTGCCAGTTTGGTGAAGTCGGTGGCGTAGCGCTTGAGCGGGTCCATGTCCGTCTCAGCTACCGGTTTGCCGGCACCGTTCTCGGCCAGTTGCGGGCGTTCGGCCGAGCCTTCGGTCACCCGTTCGAACTGCTTGCGTAGCTGCTCCCGGTTGATGTCTACCAGCGCCTGAGCCACCCGAGGCATCAGGTAACGGTCGGCGTTCATCAGCAGGGCCAGCAACACAGCACCGGAGCGCAGTTCGGTATGGCCCAGTTCGGCCGAGGCCAGTAGCCAGGCGTCCTGTAACAGCTCGACCAGCAGCGGTGAGAACGACGGATAGGGCTCGGCGCTTTGCGCTTCGCCATTCAGGCTGTCGCCCACCAGCGGTTGCAGGTGCTGGTGGTTGATGCCGGTGTGTTCCAGGATCTGACGCACATCGGAAAACGGCGTTTCCAGCAACTTGAACAGCAGATGGGCCGGAGTGATCTCGGCGCCCTGTCGGCTGATGCATAAGGCGGCGGAGGCTTCCAGAGCCTGGCGAGAAATGGTGTTGAGGCGCCCGATCAGCGCCGGCAGTTCTACCCGAATCACAGTGATATCCTTATTTCGGTAGTTGGTCCAGTACGCTGAGCACATCCCTGATGCGTTCGTTCAGCGCGACGTTATAGAGGTGGAATATTCCGGCCGTGGCCAGTACAAACAGGCCGCCGATACCCCACAGGGGCAAGCCACTGCGCAGGCGGTTGCGCGCCGGCGCGACGTTTTCGGAGGCGTCGGCCAGCGGCTGCCGGTCGCGGTCGCCGCGCAGGTTGCGCAGTTGCTCGTACAGGCCGCGAACAATCTGATCGTATTCGTCCCGGCCGTTTTCCATCACCTTGTAGCGGCCCTCAAAACCCAGGCACAGGCACAGGTGGATGAAGCCCAGCATGTCGCGGTAGCGATCCGGTTCCTTTTCCATGCGGGCGAGGATGGCAAAAACCTTTTCGCCACCCCAGGTTTCGTTGTGGAAGCGCGACAGCAGCGAATGCTGGGACCAGACACTGTGGGCACCCCAGTCGGTACCCAGCACCGCCTCGTCAATGAAGGCGCACAAGACGTAGCGATAGGCCACCACGGTCGGGCGCTCATAGCCCTGTTCGACCAGCTCGCGGTCGATGGCGGCGACTTCGTCCACCACCTGCTGGTACAGGTTTTCCACGTCCCGGAAGTCCGCCAGCCGGCGCACCCGGATCACCAAACCCAGCAGCGGCGTGGCGGCGTCGATCAGGCGGTTTGCTTCCAGCCCCCGGAGCTGGAAACCGGCGTTGTCGAATTCGCTTCGGGAGCCGCCGTGGCCGGCGTCCGCAAACAGTAGGTCACTGAAGGCATGATCACCCGAATCCCTGGTGTTGCCTGGTCTGTCCATTACCGGTGCATTTGCCATGATTTAGTTCCTGATTGCCCAGAATTGCATTTCCAGCCCCGGGTAGCTGCCCGCCACGTGGAAGGCAAAGCCACTGGCGTTGTCGAGCATTTGCCAGGCCTGGCTCTGGTCGTCCAGCCGGAAGTACACAAAACCGGCGTGATACGGCAGTTGGCGCGGGGCCACCGGCAGTGCCGACAACGGAATACCCGGCAACTGCAGGCTGATGAGGTCTCGAATCTTCTCCACCGACGCCACTTTGCACTGCTGGGTAAACTGCTTGCGCAGGTCGTCCAGCGGCATGTCGGCTTTCACCGCCAGGATGAACTCAGAATCCTTGATGATCTGGCCGTCTTGCACTGGCGCCACGGTCAAGCCGTACTGGCGCTGCTGCAGAGTGATCGACAACGCACGGGGCTCCAGCACGGTGCTCAGCGCCTGACGCAGCACTTGCATCAACGGGCTGAAGCAGCCTTCCGGCAGATCGTGATCGTAGGGCGTAAATTCCTTCGGCATCCGGCTTTCGTCGGTAAAGGTCACCAACTCACCGCAAAGCTCCAGCAACGCCTCGTACAGGCGCTCCGGATGCAACTGGCGCAATCGAGCCAGGTGCATAAATTTTGGATGCGCCCGGTTCAGCATCTGAAGCAGCATGAAGTCGGAAACGTCAGCAACACTGCCCTGCCCCGGCGCACCGACACGCTCGGCAATGTTGCGGGCCCGTTCCTGCATCAGTCCGGCCATCTCCCCGACAAACCGCTGCAAACGCGGCGCAGAGCGCACGCTCAGCATGGTCGGCAGAAAATTTGGGTCCATCACCAGACTGCCATCCGGGCGTTTTTCCAGAATCCGGCCGATGGCCAGGGCCGCATAGGCGCTGCGATCGTCCCGCTCCAGCATCAGGCGCGGTGCGACCCGGCCTACGTCGATGTTGTGGGCGTCACCGTCAATGGAGTGCAGATCGCGAATTTCCATGGTCTGGGCACGAAACCGTCCCGCCACCGGGGCATCCGGCCACTCCACCTCGGCCAGGGTGTCGCTGCCCAGCGGCAACGCCAGATACACCACCTGGTTGGCCACCGACGCATCGGTGATTTCCAGGGGCTCCGGCATCACATCATCCTGGGGCAGGTTGAAGCGAGTGCCATCGGGAAACAATCCGGACGCCCGCACCAGCCCCACTCGACCAAAGCTCAGATACTCGGCGTTCAGCTCTAGGTCACTGAAGCCATAAAGGTAATCCGAGACCGCCAGCGCCCGTTCATTAATCTGGTGTTCGAGATAACGTTGTTGTTGCTGGAAGTGCTGGGGTTTGATGAACAGCCCGTCGCTCCAGACAACTCGATTGGTGGCTGTCATCAGGTATCTTCCGAACGTCTGAGTTGCACTTCACGGTCACGCAGGTTAACCAGCAGATGGTAGGTATCGCCGACGGGATCTACCTTGACCACTTTCTTCCACTGCGACAGATTAGGGTAAGCGTAAAAGGCGATCACACCGATAAACCGGGTATCTTTGCTGATTTCAAACGGCTCGACGTACTTGAACTGGCCTGGTACCAGTGTGTAATCGCTGTGATCGACATAGTTGCGGCCCAGAGAGCCTTTCAGGTTATTCAACAGCTGGTCAAAGTCGCCGGCCATCAGCAGGGAGCTATCCCGCAGTTCGATAATCTGATAAGCGATGGGCGTCGGTGCCAGCGATTCGTTCGGGTTCACGTCTGGCTCCGCCAGCATGGTCAGGGCTACGCGGCTGGGCAGATCTTCCGGATAACCCACCGGGATTGACGGGTCCCACAGTACCTTGGCGGTTTTGGTGACCGCGTTATACGGGGTGCTGCACCCCATGATCAGCATGACAATAGCCAGCAAGCTCCATTTGCAGTACTTCATGAAAGGCTCTCCCTCTGTAGTTGGCGCAAGTGTTGGTCGTAAGCCTGATCAAATACCTCCTGAAAGAGGCGTTCGAAGCCTTGCTGACGACTGGATCTGAGTTCCTGGTAGTAGTGTTGGTACATGTTCCAGGCCCAACGGCCTTCGTCTTCATTGTCTTGCAGGCCACGGCGATAGCCGTGGAAGCGGCGCAGAAGGGCTTCCGGTGAGAAGGCAAAAAGAATGGCTTCCAGTGCTTCCCGAATGGCGGCCTGTGTCGCCTGCTGATGGTGGTTCAGACTTTCGAGACTCTCCCGAACCGCAGCCGGGGCAGAAAGGTGCACTGGGCTGCGTTCGGCGGCGAACAAGGTCTGGATGGTCCCGGCGTAATCGTCACCCAACCGCAGCGGGTTATCCTCGATCGGCTGCAGGCGAGTGCGCAGTGCGCGATGGCGAGAATCCTCGCCCAGATGCAAAGCAAGCAGCCCCTGCACCGTTGCCTGCAAGGTCTCGCCGGCTTCTTCAAGAAACAACTGCATGTCGTCGCTGTCAGCAAATTCGACGTCTGCACCCAGGCCACGCATTAATGGTGCGCCGCTGATGTGCTGACGGCTGGCATCCCTTGCCGGGGTTTTGGTGTCTGACATTCCGTGTCGCTCCTGTATCTGATGTTCGTTGTTCCGGGCATTCCGATTGACCGGCAGGCCCATGGCCACATCCCGATTTTCCCGGTACTCATCACTGACGTTTGCCGAGCGGGCAAACCAGGCTTTGTCACTGGCCAGCAGTTCCGGGGTATCGTCTCGGGGTTCGCTGCCGATCTGCTGCCAGGGTGCCAGCGGGTCGTCGCTGACCCGTTCGCTGGCCGGCACTTTCAGGCCTTCCAGTGGCTCTCGTCCTTCGGGCACCGACCGGCGTGAACTGGAGCGCAGCAAATCGCCTTCCTCCATATCCACCAGCCGGCGGTCCTGGCCTGAATCATCATCCAGCTCCGAGCGATCGACCGTCTCGTCGTTCAGCTCCGCCCGCATCCGATAGCGACCGATGGTCAGTGTGTCGCCGTGGTTCAGACGAGCTCGCCGACCCCGACCGACCGGCTGACTGCTACTGTTAATGTAGGTTCTGCCACTGCGGTCAATCAGGCAGAAGCCGCCATCCAGATAACGCACTTCGGCGTGGCCCGCAACGGCGCCCGTGCGGTGCGGCGACAATCGCCAGGTATCATTGGCAGCAGTGCCGATGGAGCCACCGGAGATGCTGAACCGATGCTCGATACTGGCACCGCCGCCGGTTTCGGTCGGGTTAATGATGACCAGCTTAAGCGCTGTTGTTTGATGTCCCACGTTTTTGGCTCCTTGCCTTAACGTCTTATCTGGATTCGCACCGCTGGGCGCTCACGAGCCCGCTCGGGTGTTACAAATGAATTCCAGCCCAGGCGCACATCCTCACCCAGTTGTATGGGACGGATATCCTTGGGCCGCATCTGCAGCTCCAGGTCATAGGCCAGCTGCTCCCGGGTACTGAACTCCACCAGCTTCACCAGGCGCTCGTGATCGCGACCATTGGGCAGAAAGTCGGCAAATCTCTGACGACTCAGGTTGTGCAGGCGCAGAATGAACTTGCCGCTGCGGTCCCGGATGCTTGAACCTGTCAGCGTATCCTGACCAAGACTGGCGTTGGCCTGGCCCAGACGGGTTTGCTGATCTTCCGCAATGGCGACCTTGCGCAGCACCCACTGCTCAATGCTGACGTCTTCCAGATCAAAGCAATGCGCGACAATACCGCTGACCACTTCCGGTGACCGGCTGCGCCCCGCCATCTGGCCAGCGTAGGCCAGCATCTTGGACCAGTTGACCGGTGTTGCGTCTCGCAGACGGCTGTCACCCAGACCCACCAGGGAAAACACCAGCTCGGAAAAGCCGTCGCTGGCTCCTGGCTGAAACCGCACGTAGTACCGGTACTTGCGCCAAGCCCGGTGGAACAGGGTGACCAACCGGTGGTTGAAAAAATCCAGAAAATGCCGGCGCACCCCCAAGTTCTGGCCCGCCTCCCAGGCCAGGTCTTCCAGGTAATAACCCGGTAACGGCGACTGGGAACCGTGCAATCCCAGAAAGCTCACTTCCATCTGATAAGGCGCATGCTCGTGCTCCGGCGAATACGCCGACACCACATCACTGCCGGGAAAGCCGAGCCCGGCCGACGCCGAAAACCGGATACGCTCTTGCTGCGGCTCGCTATTGCCAGTGTTTTCCAGATCGTCACCGTGATGCCGATGAATCAAGTCCACCAACTGAAAAAAACTGTATCGCCGCGCGTTGCCGAGAACGGGTTCCAGCCCGGCTACATCAGCGGCTGCTGACCTTGCTGTAACGTCCATGTGTAGCGTTCCTGATTCTCTGTGTTGACCACTTCCAGCTGGTGAAAGGCATTAATACTGGCGTAGAGCGCAAAAAACCGGCTCAGCACGGTACCGAACAGGTAAAGATCGCCTTCGCTGCCAAAATTTTGTTGATCCAACTTCAACACCGAACGAATACCTCGCACCGGCAATCCGCGGACCATCCGGTCCACTGGCTGGGTGGTGATGTCGCTGATGCCCGCTAGCCGCTTTTGCGACACTCGCTCTGCCTGGCGATCCACCAGTGCCCGGAAGTCATACACCCGCAGTACCGTGCGTAGCGCATCTACATCCAGCATCGACAGGTAGTTCAAGGACAAATTGGAGATCAGTGTCCACAGCAGACTGCCATCCAGAGTCGGACGCAAGGTCGCGGTTGGCCGGGTTATGTTGCTGAACGAGGCAAACGCCGGCGTGGTTTCCGTCGCCATGCAGATTTCGCCGACCGCCAGCTGCTGGGGCAGCTGGCGATTGGTGCAGGTAAGGGTCAGCGAGACCGCTTCCTGCCGGCTCATGCATTCGGATTCGTCACCGCGCACAAAGGATATATAGTGATCAAAACCATCCCCCCTCACGCTCTCGCGGGTGCGAACCCGGTAGTACAGAGCAGCACGGCCACGATCTCGTTCTACTTCGTGCTGAAAGCTCTCGAAGGCGGTGTACAGGCGCGGCTCACCGCGCCCGGAACGGCCTTCGAGCCAGCCTTCAACCTGTTCAATGCTGAACACTTCAAAGTGCTCCGGACAACGACTGGACGGTGAAATACGGTATTCCGTCTGCCGACCATTCAGGTCTACCGGTTCGCCTTCGTGATGAAACAGGTTTACCGCCGGCGTGCAGTAAAGTTGCATGGAGTCCCGCGTTACCCGGGCATCCGGTGGCAGTATCCGGCTGAAGTGAAAGCGCAGGCTGACTTCATCGGCCTGCACCGCCGGCAGTCGGGATTTCAGGCCACCAATATCGATAAACCGGAAAGCTTCCGGAAAACTCAGGTATTCCTGAATAATCCGGTATCCGGCGTAGGCGTTCTTCGGGTACGGAAGAATAGCTTCGTCGGTGGCAAATCCCACCGGCTGCAACAGCGATGACGGCAAACTGTAGACGTTGCCGCCTATCACCAGCTCCATGCGGCTGAGGTAATGGTTCAGCCAAAGATACAGGGTTTCTGCGGTGTGATTATCGCCACCCAGGTAAAAGCGCAGGCTATCGAGACCCAGGCTGTTCAGTGGCTGGTCGGTATGCAGAGCGAGATCCACGGTCACTGAGGAGACTTCCCGGGAATGCTCGGCATGGGCATCGGCCACGCTGACCGGAAAGATGTCCACGGCCCGGCAGGTTCGGAACCGGCACTGGGTTTGCCGACTGGGCTCGCCCAAGGGTCGGCTTTTAATTTCGGTGTGGCGCTCTACCGTCTGGCGCTCACTGATCGCATGCAATTGCGGGTCAAAGCGCATGATGGTGCAGCTGGGCACAGGCCGCAGGTAGTTGGGCCAGAGCATGTTGAGCAGGGAGTGTGTCAGCTCCGGGAATTCGTCTTCGACTTTTTCACGGAGTTTGCCGGTCAGGAAGGCAAAGCCTTCCAGCAGCCGCTCCACATCGGG
>NZ_JACUUB010000018.1 GCF_014859525.1 Marinobacter sp. | reverse complement strand
ATTCGCCGGTGATCAGAACGTTGGCATCGGTCGGGGCGACCATGCCAATGCGCCGCACGATGACTTTGATGGCATCGCTTTGGCCCAGAATCTCGTGAAAATGGAACTCGGCGCTGAGTTCTTCCTGCAGGTAGGCGTTTTCCATTTCCAGCCGGCGCTTGAGGTTTTCCACTTCCTCCAGCGCCTGCTGCAATTCCTGCTGTGCCTGCAGGCGCGGGGAAATGTCCCGGAACACCACCACCGCACCCACCGGGTGGCCGTTATCCAGAATCGGTGTGCTGGTGTATTCCACCGGGAAGCCGGTGCCGTCTTTGCGCCAGAACCAGTCGTCGCCCACCCGTTTGATACTGGCGTCCCGAAAGGCGCCGTAAATGGGGCAGTCTTTCAGGGGGAACAGGCTGCCGTCTTCGTGGGAATGGTGCACCACCCGATGGATCACCCGGCCCATCAGCTCATCCATGCGCCAGCCCAGCATTCGTTCCGCTGCGGGGTTGGCGAACGTAGTGCGGCCTTCTGCGTCTACGCCATAAATGCCTTCACCAACGGCGTGCAGAATCAGCTGATTCTCCCGCTCCATATCTTTGAACAGTTCCTCTACCCGCTGCCACTCCAGCAACCCACCCCGATGGTAATGATTGGCCTCATGGCGTTCCCGGAGTGTTCTCAGTTGCCTGCGGTCGCGCAGTAACAGCAATAGAGTTTGGGCTTCGGCCTCACCAACACAAGATGACGAAATCTCCAGCTCGACGGTGTGGCCATCCCGGTGCTTCAGGCTGAAATCCCGGCTCCAGCCGTGGCTGCGGAACAGGGTCTCTTCGGTGAAGTTAATGAGCTGCGGGCGCTGGTCGGGAAACAGCCAGGTACAAGGGTTATTGGTAATGGAATGCCGGTCTGTGCCGGCCATTCGTCCCATGGCGCTGTTGGCGGCAAGAATCAGGTCTTGGCCAGCATCGACCAGCAGGGCAGCCTCGGGCAGGTGGTCAATCCAGCGGTAATCATCAGGGGAATAAGGGTGCGTCATGTTGGGTATCCGGTTGGGTCATGGCCTACCCCAAACAAAGCCTGTGCCAACTACGAAAACTCGAAAAAATTACTACGAAAAATCGTTGAATACGAAATTCCGTAGTGATTGACAGTTTTGTGTTCTTATAAAAATTGTTTTAAAACAATAAGATAAAAATATAGAAAAAGTTGGCACGATCCCCGCTAAAGCTTACTCAGAAAGTGCGAAAGTCCGAGGTTTCGAACCTTAACAGGCCTCAGCAAAAACTTTTCCGCACCAAAATAGTGCAAAAAACATCTGAGAGTAGGGAGAGTGCCCCATGACGACAAAAAGCCTTGGCAACCCGTTTGATGGTGATCAGTCACTGATCCATGCGAAAACCTGTGGCTGCCCGGAGTGCCAGCCCGGGCAGGACATGCCGTCGGTATCGCTGAACCTTCGGCAGCCTGCAGCATCGGCCTCCGCAGCAGCGTTGGATTCTGAAGCGATGATGGATCGCGCGATTGAAAGTGCCGTGGTGCGTTCGGTGTTTGGTCATAACGATCACAGCCGCCGCAGCTTTATGAAGATGATGGGAGCGGGCACAGCGGCTGCGTTGCTGGGTTCGGTCTTCCCGATGGAAAAAGCCAAGGCAGCGGTAAAGGAATCTCTTGGCAAGCTTGAGAAAACCAAGCTGAACGTCGGCTTTGTACCCATTACCTGCGCCACGCCCATCATCATGGCGGCGCCGATGGGTTTCTATGAGCGTTATGGCCTGGACGTGACGGTCACCAAAACGGCTGGCTGGGCAGTTGCCCGGGACAAGTCGCTGGCGGGTGAATACGACGCCTCGCACATGCTGACACCGATGCCATTGGCCATGACGATGGGCGCAGGTTCCACTCCGGAACCTTTCATCATGCCGGCGGTTGAGAACATCAATGGCCAGGCCATCGTGCTGCACGTCGACCACATGGACAAGCGCGATCCAAAGCAGTGGAAAGGCTTCAAATTTGGAGTGCCGTTCGAGTATTCCATGCACAACTTCCTGTTGCGCTACTACTTGGCCGAAAACGGCATCGATCCAGACAAAGACGTGCAGATCCGGGTAGTTCCGCCACCGGAGATGGTCGCCAACCTGCGCGCCGGCAACCTGGATGGCTACCTGTCACCAGACCCCTTCAACCAGCGTGCAGTCTGGGAAAAGGTTGGCTTTATTCACATGCTCACCAAAGACATCTGGGATGGTCACCCCTGCTGCGCATTCGCCTGCAGCCAGAAGTTCGCTTCCCAGAACCCGAACACCTACGGTGCCTTGCTGCGAGCCATTATCGACGCCACCCAGTACTCCAACGATCCGGATAATCGTAGAGAAATCGCCGAGGTGATAGCGCCGCGGAACTACCTGAACCAGCCGGTACCGGTGATCCAGCAAGTGCTGACCGGTCGATACGCGGATGGCCTGGGCGAGGTGAAGGATGTGCCCGATCGTATTGATTTCGATCCGTTCCCCTGGCACTCCATGGGCGTGTGGATTCTCACCCAGATGAAACGCTGGGGCTACATCGAGGGTGATGTGGACTACAAAGGGATTGCAGAACAGGTCTATCTGGCGGGTGAAACCGGCAAGCTGATGCGCGAGATGGGTTACGACGCGCCAGAGACCACCTATAAGAATCACACCATCATGGGCAAGACCTTTGACCCTGAAAAGGCCGAAGAGTACGCCCGCAGCTTTGCGATCGGGAGGTTGTGATCATGGCGTCTCTTAATGTCAGAGCAGCACTGTTGTCTATTTCCTTCCTGATCCTGGCGTTAGGATTATGGGAAATGTCCACTCAGCCGCCGGCGGCGACACAAGCCACCTCGGAATACGAATTACTGATGGGCATCTCGGGGCAGGAATCCCGTGTGCCGCCACCCTCTGCTGTGATCAAGGTGGCCTGGGCGGAGCTGTCCAACCCGTTCTACGACGCCGGCGCCAACGATAAAGGCATCGGCATCCAGTTAGCCTACTCGGTGTATCGGGTGCTGACCGGTTACCTGGCGGCCATGGCGATTGCACTGCCGTTAGGTTTTCTGATCGGTATGTCACCGCTGATGTACAAGGCGCTCAATCCGTACATTCAGGTACTGCGACCGATCTCGCCCCTGGCCTGGATGCCGCTGGCCCTGTTCATTATTCAGGACTCTGACGCCTCGGCCATCTTCGTGATCTTTATCTGTTCCATCTGGCCCATGTTGTTGAACACCGCCTTTGGCGTGGCCAACGTGCGCTCGGATTGGGTCAACGTGGCCCGAACTCATGAGCTCAATCCGTTCAAGACTGCGATTACGGTGATTCTGCCGGCGGCTGCGCCGACCATCCTGACCGGTATGCGCATCTCCATCGGCATTGCCTGGCTGGTGATTGTGGCCGCAGAAATGCTCGTGGGCGGCACTGGTATCGGCTACTACGTGTGGAACGAGTGGAACAACCTGGACCTGTCGAGTGTGATCTTCTCCATCCTGATGATCGGGGTGGTGGGCATGCTGCTCGACCTGGCCCTGGGCAAAGCCCAGAAGCTGGTTGAATACAAAGAATGAGTGGGCCGGGCGCCCGGAACAGGGCGCCCGCCAGAACCCTCCGACTGGAGAACTGTTATGAGTAAGCCATTCCTGGAAGTAGATGGTCTGTCCAAGGTGTACCCCGATGGCCAGGGCGGTGATCTGACCGTGTTTGAAGACATCCGCTTTGCCCTGCAGAAAGGTGAGTTTGTTTGCATCATCGGCCACTCTGGCTGCGGCAAGTCCACCATTCTGAACGTGCTGGCTGGCCTGGACGAAGCCAGCTCTGGCAACGTGGTGATGAACGGTAAAGAAGTAAAAGGCCCGGGCCTTGAGCGGGGCGTGGTGTTCCAGAACTACAGCTTGCTGCCCTGGAAGACCGCGCTGAACAACATCATCTTTGCCGTGAAGGCGCGCTGGCCGAAATGGTCTAAAGACAAGGTGCGCGAGCACAGCGAGCGCTACCTGAAGATGGTCGGCCTGGACCACGCGTTAAACCGCAAGCCGTCCCAGCTCTCGGGCGGCATGCGCCAGCGGGTCAGTATTGCCCGCGCCTTTGCCACCCAGCCGGAACTGCTGTTATTGGACGAGCCGTTCGGAGCGCTGGATGCGCTCACTCGAGGGGTGATTCAGGACGAGCTGGTGAAAATCTGGGAAGAAACCCGCCAGACCGTGTTCATGATCACCCACGATGTGGATGAGGCCATTCTGCTGTCTGATCGCATCTTCCTGATGTCGAATGGCCCCAACGCCCGCATTGCCGAGAGTGTGCAGGTAAACCTGCCGCACCCACGCTCCCGGGCCACCATTTTCCAGAACCCTGCTCATCACAAGATTCGTGATTACCTGGTCGACTTTTTGGTTAACCGCAGCGGTTCCGCTCAGCCGGAACAGGATGGCACCCCGAAAGTGATTGACCCCAGCGCAGGTGATGCAGCGCCCAAACCGGCGCCTGCCAAACCTGATACCGAAACTGAAACAGCCGCGCGAGCGGTGAATGCCTGACCTTGATTGTCCACAAGAGGAAATGACCATGATGAACAAAGAACTGATGACCGCAAAAATCCTGGAAGCCAAAGTGTCCAAGGGTATGACCTGGGAAGCGATTGCCGAGGCCGTTGGCTTGTCGCCGGTGTTCACTACCTCGGCGTGCCTGGGCATGAACAGCCTGACCGAAGACAAGGCCTTCGCCCTGTGCGAGACCCTGGGCCTGGACAAACCGATCGCGGAAACGCTGCAGGTTTGCCCGAAGAAGTCTTGGGAAGGCGGCATTCCGCAAGATCCGCTGATCTATCGTCTGTACGAGATGGTAGGGGTGTACGGCGACACCATGAAAGCGCTGATCCACGAGAAGTTCGGTGACGGCATCATGAGTGCAATCGACTTCACCATGGACATCGAGAAAGAGGAGAACCCTAAGGGTGACCGGGTGGTGGTTACTTTGAATGGGAAGTTTTTGCCCTATAAGGCTTGGTGATTATTTGAGTATGGAGTTTGCCCGCTCGTAGCCTTTTGGGGCGCGGGCGGGCTTGCGCGTATCCTCCAAGCCGAACTAAGGCAAGTCAGTAACAGCCCCAGTAGATGCAGAACTCACAGTGCGAGCGTATTTGGCCAACACACCTCGGGTAAATCTGGGCTCGGGTGGGGTCCAGGCTTCTTGCCGTTGGGCCATTTCTTCGTCAGAAATCTCCAGCAGGATCGAGTTGTTGACGGCATCGATGGTGATGGTGTCGCCATCCTCCACCAGTGCGATCGGGCCTCCAACGGCGGCTTCCGGGGTGATGTGACCGACCACAAAACCATGACTGCCACCGGAGAAACGGCCATCGGTGATCAGCGCCACATCGCTGCCCAGACCCTTGCCCATGATCGCGGAGGTGGGGCTGAGCATTTCGCGCATGCCCGGGCCGCCTTTGGGGCCTTCGTAGCGAATCACCAGCACATCGCCGGCCACCACGGTGCCGTCGAGAATGCGCTCCTGGGCTTCTTCCTCGGAATGGAACACCCGCGCCCGGCCGGAGAAGTGGGTGCCTTCCTTGCCGGTAATCTTGGCCACCGAGCCTTCCGGCGCCAGGTTGCCAAACAGAATGCGTAAATGGCTGTCTGCTTTGATCGGGTTTTCAAAGGCTCGGATGATCTGCTGATCGTCCGGATAGGGCGCCACGGTTGCCAGGTTTTCGGCCAGGGTCTTGCCGGTTACCGTCATGCAGTCGCCGTGCAACAGGCCCCGGTCCAGCAGCATTCGCATCAGGGGCTGAATACCGCCGATGGCGACCAGCTCAGACATCATGTAGTGGCCGGATGGGCGCAAGTCGGCCAGCACCGGAACCGTCTTGCCAATGCGCACGAAATCCTCCAGCGACAGCTCGATACCGGCGGTACTGGCCATGCCCAGCAAGTGCAGCACCGCATTGGTGGAGCCGCCCAGGGTGATCACTACGGTAATCGCGTTCTCGAATGCCTCGCGGGTCATGATGTCGGAAGGCTTTATGTCCGCTTCCAGTAGCTTCAACACCGCCGCACCGGCGGCCGCGCAATCGGCCAGTTTGGTGTCCGACACCGCATTCTGTGCCGAACTACCCGGCAAACTCATGCCCATCGCCTCGATGGCGGATGCCATGGTATTGGCGGTGTACATGCCGCCACAGGAACCCGGCCCCGGAATTGCCGTCTCCTCGATCTGCTTCACCTCAATCAGATCCATCTTGCCCTGGGCATGGGCACCAACGGCCTCAAACACCGAGATGATATCCGTGTGGTTCTCACCCGGCAGAATGGTACCGCCGTAAACAAACACCGACGGCCGGTTCAACCGCGCCAGCCCCATCAGACAACCCGGCATGTTCTTGTCACAGCCGCCAATCGCCACCAGCCCGTCAAACCCTTCACAACCGGCCACGGTCTCAATGGAATCCGCAATCACCTCCCGTGACACCAGCGAATACTTCATGCCCTCGGTGCCGTTGGCAATGCCATCGGAAATGGTAATGGTGTTAAAGATCAGAGCCTTGCCCCCGGCCGCATCGGCGCCTTTGGCGGCTTCTCGGGCCAGGCCGTCAATGTGCATATTGCACGGCGTCAGATTGCTCCAGGTGGAAGCAATGCCAATCTGAGGCTTCCGGAAATCCTCATCGGTAAACCCCACCGCCCGCAACATCGCCCGACCGGCCGACTTGTTGATCCCATCCACCACCGGTGCCGAATACCGACGTCGTTTATCCGTGGTCATTAGCAAAACCTCTCAATCAAATGTTGTAAACGGACTCTGTCTCTCCCCAGCGAAACCCACAAAGCCGATAAGTGCAACAATTTTAAGAAACCGCCCGAACACCCGCAGACTGAACAACAGCAACCTCCGCCACCGTATGTAGCTTTTCCAGTTGCGATTGCAGCATGGAAACTGAGCGAGAGCCTTCCAGAGTGAGTGCAATATCCAGATGCGCCCCGGCAGACTCCATCGTCATCCGCGAAATCCGGAACCCCCGAACCCGCACCACCCGGCACAGCCGCTCCAACGCCGCCGCCTCCTGATTCATCCGGCAATTCAAGGTATAACTGGGCATAGAACTATCCGCCTGTGGGCTCATGCTACCTGCTCCTTCGAGTTTGTGCTGGTGCGTCGGGTTTCATCAATCATCTCTTTATTACTGCCCCCGGGCTTCACAATCGGCCACACGTTTTCCTCGCGGCTGATGGCCACGTGCAGCAGCATCGGGCCTTTGTAGGCCAGAATGGTCTCTATGCCCCGGCGAATCTGATCCGTGCGCTCGATGAACAGCGCCGGAATATCAAAGGCCCGCGCCATCGCCACAAAATCCGGGTTGTCGTCCAGATTGATGTGGCTTTCCCGGTTGTTGTAGAACAGCTCCTGCTGCTGGCGCACCATACCCAGGCACTGATTGTCCAGAATGATCAACTTCAGCGGCAGGTTATAACGGCGAATGGTCGCCAGTTCCTGGGCGTTCATCATGAACGAGCCGTCGCCGGTTACATTGATCACCGTGCTGTTGCGGTCGGCAAACTGCGCGCCAATCGCCGCCGGCAAGCCGAAGCCCATGGTGCCCAGGCCGCCACTGGTAAGGTGATGGCGCGGGTGAGCAAACTCATAATGCTGGGCCACCCACATCTGATGCTGGCCAACGTCACAGGCAATGACGGTGTCATCCGGTGCGATTCGGGACAGCTGGCGGATAAAGGCCGGGCCTGCAATGGGCGCCAGGGACTCTTCGTTATCCGCTGCCTGAAAGCCGCCGGTGGTGTGCCAGGTTTTGCACTGTTTCTGCCAGTCATGGATCGCCAGAGGCTCCTCAGCAATGGCTTGGGTCATGGCGGCGAGAATGGCGTTCAGATCGCCACGCATGGCCAGGTCGGCCGGTCGCAGTTTATTGATCTCAGCGCTGTCGGCATCGATGTGGATCAGCCGGGCATTGGGGGCAAAGGTGTCCAGCTTGCCGGTGGCCCGGTCGTCCAGACGGGCGCCAACCACCAACAGCAAGTCACACTCATCGACCGCCTTGTTGGCCGCCCGGGAGCCGTGCATGCCGAGCATGCCCAAGTTGTAGGGGTTGTTCTTGCCAGGGTTGCCAATGCCCTTGAGCGTGACCACCCCAGGCATCGCGGCTGCTTTTGCGAAGGCGCGGAAGCGATCTTCGGCGCCGGCCAGCGACACCCCACCGCCGCTGTAAAGCAGTGGTTTCTTTGCCGCGCGCAGCAGCGATATGGCTCGGGCAATATCCGGACAGTCGGCTTCAGGTTCTGGCGCCGTCTTCAGCGCCGGCGTGGTCACCTCGGCCAGCAGCATGTTCTTCGGAATATCAATCCATACCGGCCCAGGCCGGCCGCTTTTGGCCAGGGTTATGGCTTGCTCCATGATCGCGGGCAGGGCGTTTGCATCGTCCACCAGATAGTTGTGCTTCACGATGCCCAGGGTCATACCCAGAATGTCGGTTTCCTGGAAGGCATCGGTGCCGATCAGGCCCGAGGGTACCTGCCCGGTGATGACCAGCATCGGGGTTGAATCCATGTAGGCATTGGCCACGCCGGTGATCAGGTTGGTGGCGCCGGGGCCGGAGGTGGCGATGCACACTCCGATCTGGCCGCTGGCGCGGGCATAGCCGTCGGCGGCCAGGGCGCAGGCCTGCTCGTGCCGGCACAGCACGTGTTCCACGCCGACATCATCCACCAGTGCGTCGTACAACGGCATGATGCAGCCGCCCGGATAGCCGAAAACCGTGCTGATGTTGTGGCGATGGAACGCTTCAAGAATGTGCTGTGCGCCGTTCATGGTCGTTTTCCCCTTTTTCTTTGCCGCAAAAAGAAACCCCCGGGACCTTGCGGTGCCGGGGGTTTCTGGTGTCTTTGTCAGGTTGTCGCTATCTCACCCGCATGTCCACGCAAAAGCCCCCGGACGGTACCACGACCACCAGGACTAGCTTTACAAGGACGACCACTGCGTTGAGATTCATAAAATCGACAGTCTGCTCTGAATTGATTCAAACAATGTGTGTAGAATCTAACCCACGTTTTAAACCGGTTGCAACTGTTTATTGCCGGTTATTGTCAGAAACCAGGCCTCGGCTTGCACAGCGAGTGGTTGCCGGTGCCTTTAACAAGAATGATTCTGCGTGAGTAATACATGACGAAAGCAAAACTCGGTTCGCTTGGGTTGTCGCTCCTGATTCTGGTGATATTGGTTATCTGGATGGCCACCGGTGATGTGAAGGTGGCGAGCAAGCAGGCTCCTGATGAACCACAGGATCAGGAAGCGGAGCTTACTCAGGTTGAAGTCGAGACGCTGAAAGCGACTGCCTATCAACCCACCCTGAAGCTTCAGGGGCAACTTGAGCCCTGGCGTGAGGTGATGGTGAGTGCCCGGGTAGCGGGCACCGTTGAACGCATGCAGGCGCAGCTTGGTCAGTCCGTGGAGGCGGGCCAGGCGTTGTTGACGCTTTCTGTTGATGGTCGGGATTCTGTCGTCGCGCGCTGGCGTGCCAGCATCCAGAAGCTGGAAGCAGATCTTGCTGCAGCTCGCCGGTTGCGGGCCAGTAACCTGGCGGCCGAGACTGATATTCTGGGGCTACAAAGTGACCTGGCGGCTGCCCGGGCTGAACTGGCGGCGGCGGAACTGGCGGTCGAGCACCTGACCCCCAGGGCCCCGTTTGATGCTGTGGTTAATCGAAGAGAGGTTGACCAGGGTACGCTGGTGCAGGTTGGCACTCCGCTGCTCGAACTTGTCCAGATCGATCGACTGAAAGCGACCGGCAGAATACCCCAGCAGGCCGTGCAGGATGCTCAGCCAGGGCAGGCCGTTGAAGTTGTGTTGTTGGATGGGTCTCGGCTGGCGGGTGTGGTCAGCTTTGTGGCCAGCGCCGCGAACCCGGAAACCCGGAGTTTTGCTGTAGAGATCGTGGTAGAGAATCCCGAACACAAGCGCGCTGCTGGCGGTACTGCCAACCTGAATATTTTGTTGCCCGAGCAGGATGCCATCTTTATCTCACCGGCGTACCTCAGTCTGGATGACGATGGCCGCCCAGGCGTGAAGTACGTGGATGACAACAGCACCGTGGTGTTCAAAACGGTCAGGTTGCTGAGTGTGGGCACCAACGGTGCCTGGGTATCTGGCTTGCCGGACGAGATTCGGCTGATCACCCGCGGTGGCGGATTTGTGGCTGAGGGCGAGGCGGTCAAGTTTGTTGACCGTTCAGACCAGCGGGGTTAATGACAATGAGAGCGTTGATCTCGGCGGCCATGGACCGCAGTCGCACCACCTTACTGTTGTTCTTGTTTTTGTTGTTGGGCGGCACGGCGGCTTATCAGGCGATTCCTAAGGAGTCCAATCCGGACGTCACCATTCCAATGATCTACGTGTCTATGGCGCTTGAAGGCATCAGCCCGGAAGATGCGGAGCGGCTGTTGGTGCGCCCGATGGAACAGGAGCTCAGGTCACTGGAAGGCATCAAGCAGATGCGAGGTACGGCCTCGGAAGGCCGCGCCTCGGTGATGCTGGAGTTTGATGCCGGGTTTAATCCCGATAAAGCCCTTCAGGATGTCCGCGAAAAAGTCGACACGGCCCGCAGTAAATTGCCTCAGGAAGCGGACGAGCCGCGAGTGAACGAAATCAACGTGTCGTTGTTTCCTGTTTTGTCTATTGGCTTGTCTGGCCCCTTGTCTGAGCGCGAATTGATCACCGTTGCCCGTCGCCTTCAAGATGCGGTCGAAGCGATTCCCGAAGTGTTGGAAGTGGACATCGGGGGCGACCGTGAGGACCTTCTGGAGGTTGTGGTGGATGCCCAGGTGTTGGAGAGTTACGGCATCGATTTTGACCAGTTGGCTTCATTGGTCCGGCGAAACAACCAGCTGGTTGCGGCGGGTTCGCTGGACACTGGTCATGGCCGGATGGCATTAAAAGTACCCGGTGTGATCGAGACGATTGAGGATGTTATGTCGATGCCGGTGAAGGTGGAGGGCGACACGGTTGTCACCTTCGGTGATGTTGCCATGTTGCAGCGCACCTTCAAAGACCCCACCGGTTTTGCCCGGATCAATGGCGAACCTGCACTGGTGCTGGAAGTGTCAAAGCGTTCGGGTGCCAACATCATCGAAACCATCGATAAGATCCAGGCGCTGATCGACGAGGCTCGTCCCCGCCTTCCGGACGCTCTGGAAATCCGCTACATCATGGATCAGTCCGAGGAAGTGCAGGATATTCTTTCAGACCTCCTGAACAACGTGATGACGGCCATCGTTCTGGTGATTATCGTGGTTATTGCGGCCATGGGCCCGCGCTCTGCCTTTCTGGTGGGTCTCACCATTCCCGGAGCGTTTCTGACCGCGATTCTGGTGATCTGGAGCATGGGGCTGACCCTGAATATTGTGGTGCTGTTCAGCCTGATTCTGGTGGCGGGTATGTTGGTGGATGGCGCGATTGTGGTGTCTGAGCTGGCAGACCGTAATCTCAGTGATGGTCAGCCAGTCAAAACGGCTTGGGTAGAGGCGGCGTCTCGAATGGCCTGGCCGGTCATTGCCTCCACGGCGACCACGTTGGCGGTGTTTGTGCCGTTGCTGTTCTGGCCAGGGGTCGTTGGTGAGTTTATGAAGTTCCTGCCCATGACGGTGCTGATCTCCCTGATTGCATCGCTGGCGATGGCGCTGGTTTTTTTGCCTGTGTTGGGGGGTGTCAGTGGCGGACGCCGTTCTCATCAGGATGCGACAGAAAGCCGGTTCGTGTTGCTTTACCGGCGCACACTGAGCACCCTGCTGCGCAGTCCGGGGTTCACTTTGCTCGGTGCGTTGGTGCTGATCATACTGATCTATGCAACTTACGGCCGGTTCAATCATGGTGTTGAGTTTTTCCCGAGTGTCGAGCCGGATTCTGCCCAGGTGCAGGTGCGCGCCCGTGGTGATTTGTCGGTGTGGGAACGGGATGTGGTTGTGCGGCAGGTGGAGCAACGACTGCAAAGCATGCCTGAAGTGAAAGCGCTGTATGCCCGCTCGATGCTGGCGACCAGCAGCCAGTTGGCACCGGATGTTATTGGTGTGTTGCAATTCCAGTTTAACGACTGGTTTACCCGCCGCACGGCCACAGAGATTCTGAATGATTTTCGGGAACGCACCGCGGATATTGCGGGAATAGAACTTGAGTTTCGAAAGCAGGAGGGAGGACCGGCCGGCGGCAAGCCCATTGAATTGCTGGTCAGCAGCATGAATGTTGGTGATCTGGACGGTTACGTTGACGAGCTCCAGAACCGCATGCGCGAGTTGGGTGGCTTTGTCGATATTGAAGATGATCGCAGTTTGCCGGGCATCGAATGGCGCTTGCAGGTTGATCGTGAGGCGGCCGCCCGCTTTGGCACCGATGTGCTTAGCATTGGCAGCGCTGTGCGCCTGGTCACCAATGGCCTGGTGTTGGCAACCTATCGGCCGGAAGATGTGCGGGATGAGGTAGACATCGCGGTGCGTGTGCCCAACAACTGGCGCGAACTGGATCACCTGCAGCGCCAGACGATCAACACGCCCAGAGGGCAGGTGCCGCTCTCTGAATTTGTCACCCTGGAGCCTGGCCAAAAGACTGGAACCATTATGCGTGTGGACGGCCAGCGTACGGTTACCATCAAATCGGATGTGGCACCGGGCAGACGCATGGACGAGGTGCTGCGCAGCCTGCAGGCGGACACGCCTGAGCCACCAGAGGGCGTGAGTGTTCGCTTCGCCGGTGAGAACGAGGATCAGCAGCAGGCGGCGAACTTCCTGATGACGGCCTTTGCAGTGGCAATCGGCATGATGCTTCTGATTCTGGTCACACAGTTTAACTCGCTGTACCAGACCTTCCTGATTCTCTCTGCCATTGTGTTGTCAACGGCGGGTGTCTTGCTGGGTTTGCTGCTCAATGGCCAGTCGTTCGGCATTGTAATGGTTGGCATGGGGGTTATCGCCCTGGCGGGCATTGTGGTGAACAACAACATCATTCTGATAGACACCTATAATCAATTGAAGAAAGAAGGCAAGGCCGCCTATGAGGCAGCCCTGGAAACCGGCTGCCTGCGTTTCCGACCTGTGCTGTTAACCGCCATCACCACGATATTGGGGTTGATGCCGATGGTGCTTGGCGTCAATGTCGATTTACTGTCGCCTTCGCTGGGATTGGGCGCGCCGTCAACTCAATGGTGGACTCAACTGTCCAGTGCGATTGCCGGTGGCCTGGCCTTTGCCACGTTGTTGACCCTGCTTCTGACACCGGCACTGCTGGTGTTGGGCGACAAAGCCGGGCAGCGTTTCCGGGCATTGATCGGTCGTGACTCCTGATGGGCTGCCACACCAACCCCCTGACCGAACTTTATCGCGATCCATGGTTGCTGGCGGTACACAAGCCTGCCGGCTTGCTGGTGCACCGAAGCCCGATCGACAGGCACGAAACCGAGTTTGCCTTACAGTACGCCCGGGCATTGAACAACGGCGATCATGTGTATCCGGTGCACCGCCTGGACCGGCCTACGTCCGGCGTGCTTCTGTTTGCCCGCGATCCGGAAACCGCCAGAATAGTCGGTCAGGCGATGATGGCGGGGGAAGTGTCCAAAACCTATCTGGCGATGGTGCGTGGCTGGGCACCGGAGTCCGGCGAAATCGATCATCCTTTGAGAGATGAGCCTGAAGACCGGCGACTGAAGGGGCAGGAAATGCCCACACGCGAGGCAGTCACTCACTATCGTCGGCTGGCGACCACCGAACTGCCGGTGGAAATCGAACGCTATCCCACCAGCCGCTACAGTCTGGTGGAACTGAGCCCAAAAACCGGCCGTAAACATCAGCTCCGCCGACATATGAAGCACATCAACCATCCCATTATTGGCGACGCCAACCATGGTCGGGGCCGGCATAATCGGTATTTTGCTGAACGTTTTGGTGAGGGCCGGTTAATGTTGGCGGCAACGCGGTTGTCATTGGCTCATCCGGTAACCGGAAAAGCCCTTGTGATCGGAGCCGAGCCGCAAGCGAGTTTTTTGGCGGTACTGGGGATTTTTTCGCCCGGTCTGATTGCATCACTGACCATCCTCTGATCGATTCATGAACGTTGTGTATCTTTATTTGTCATTTTGCATTGATTGGTAGCAATCAAGGGCGATCATCGGCGGCTTGGTACATACTTCAAATCAAGCATCAATAACTATAAGAAATACTCATCTATCGAGGCCCGGCGTGCCCAGACTCTATTCTGTATTCCTGATCTTCCTCGGCTTGCTGTTACCGGCTTTTGCGTTGGCAGAGCCCGCTATCTGGGATGCGCACTCCAAACGTGTGGCGCTGGCCGAATATGTGGATTATTGGCAGGAAGACAGCCGAGTCGCCTTGCAGCAAGTGCAGGCAATGCCAGAGCAGGCGTGGACAGCGGTTGGCAACGAAAGTGCGAACTTTGGTTATGGCAATGATGTTTACTGGTTCCGGTTTCAGGTCAGTAACGTTTCTGGCGTTGAGCGTGCCAGTTTTGTTGAAGTTGGCTATCCGGTGCTGGACCACATTGAGGTCTACCTGCCGGACTCTGCTGAACCCATCGTTATGGGTGATAAACAACCATTCCATGATCGCCCCATCCACCACCGTCATTTTGTTGTGCCGATGCTTTTGCCGGTAGGCGAGACCGTTTCGGTTTACTTGCGAGTAGAAACCACCAGCTCTATGCAGGTGCCGCTTACGCTCTGGGACCGTGATGCGTTTTACGAAGCGGACCATCGCCGAACTATGCTGGAAGGCATTTATTATGGTGTTGTGTTTGTGATGATTCTCTACAATCTGTTTGTTTTCCTGGCGGTGCGCGAGCGAAGTTTTCTGTATTACGTGGGCTATATCACCGCTATGCCGTTGTTTCTTGCCAGCCTGCATGGCGTTGGCTTTCAGTACTTGTGGCCCGAGGGCACCTGGTGGAATGATCAGTCGATCATTGTTTTCCTGAATCTGACGATCGTGTTCGGTGGTGCCTTCAGTATCCGGTTTATCAGTGTCACGCCAGAGACTCACCCATGGCTCAACCGCTGGACCGTCGCCTTGGTTATAGTATCGGGCCTGGCGGCTGCCGCAGGGTTGTTCATTCCTTACAAACACATGATTTTGCCGACCATTCTGATTGCCGCTGTGGGCTGCACCACCATGTTAGTGCTGAGTGTTGTGCGGTGGGTCAAGCACGATCCCGCTGCCCGTTATTACACCGTCGCCTGGGTGTTTATGCTCTCCGGGGGCATTGTTCTGGCCTTGAACAAGTTTACTTTTCTGCCGCGGAATTTGTTGACTGAAAACGCAACTCAACCTTCAACGACACCTACGGTCATCTGGTGGGCGATGACTGCCTTAAGATGGTCGCATGCTGCATTCAGCGCCACGTCACCAGACCGCAGGATCTGGCTGCTCGCTATGGCGGTGAGGAGTTTGTGGTGTTGCTGCCGGATACACCGCTTGAAGGCGCCGAAAAGGTTGCCGAGCGAATTCGTGCGGAGATCGAGAAAACGGCTTTCCGGGTGTCCGGAGAGATCTTGCACCTGACCATCAGTATCGGCGTTTGCAGTGTCTCGCCGGCCCGTGCTGATGCCACCAAAGAAATCTTCGCCTGTGCCGACGAAGCACTCTACGAAGCCAAAGGTCAGGGCAGGAACCGCGTGGTGACTAACCGGGCACAAGGTCAGGCCGTCGGCGCGTCGTTCTCCACGTAGTTGATTTTCGATAACTGGGAGATCAACGGCCAGGGATGGTCGGCCTCCAGTACATTGGTCAGCCCGACGACTTGTTGCTTACCGAGTTGGGTGCAGCAGCTTACGCCCCTGAACGAAGCCTGTCGGTCATGGTTTGCTCCAGAGGGTTTAATGGATCAAACCATAGCGCGCCTGAAAACGTGATGACATGTCATTTCAGGTATCCCGTCACAGGTTTTCAACGCAAGGACAGTAACGGGGCTGATCAGGATGCCTTCTTGCGGGCTTCTTTGATCACATCATAGGCATGGCTTATTTCCCGGGTGCGCTCCTCCGCCATTTCTCGCATGCTTTCCGGCATGCCGCGCCCAGCCATTTTGTCCGGATGATTTTCACTCATCAGTTTTCGATAGCTGCGTTTTATATCGGCATCCGACGCACCCGGAGAAACACCCAACACCTTGTAGGCATCGTCAATTTGCTGGCCGGAAGAGTAACTCTGGCTGCCACCCGCATGCCCGGCATGGGCGCCACGCAGCATGGCTTCAAGTTGATCAACCTGGCTTTCCGGAAGGCCAAGGCCCCGTGCAATGCGCACCAGCATCTCGTGCTCGGCCGGGTGTACCTTGCCATCTGCGGCCACCGCAGACACCTGAACCTGCAGGAACATTTGCAGGAACGCGGGCTGGCGGCCGGAATTTTGCAGAAACTGGCTCAACTCCGCATCCAGGTCAAAATCCGGTTGCTTGCCCCGGTTGAACGACTCTCTGGCGATGGTTTTCTGCTCTTCGTTTAGCCGGAACCGCACAAACATGGCTTCGGCCAGTTCAATTTCGTCGCGGGTGATCACGCCATCGGCTTTGCACAAGGCACCCATCACCGCAAATACCGATTCAACAAAGTTGGTCTGAAGGTTCTGAATCTTACCGATCAGCCGGCTTTTTGCTCTCTGAAACAGAAACGCACCAAGCGCAGCGCCCACGAGAAATCCCGGAAAACGGCCGATGGCGTAACCAATCAGGCCACCGAAAATCATTGCAAACAGCATTCAGACGTCCTTAGTGAGTAGATCAGTCCGTAGAATATACGTGTTTTTTGTCATCGCTTCATGAATTGGCTTTCATCAACCTTATCAATTTGCTCCGGGCGCAGGTGCTCTTTGGCGTACTGCTGCCATACGCCAGAGCTGACAAACAGATTGAACACCTCAGGGTCTATGTGCCCGTTGTCGACCATGTCCGCCATGATGGTAAGTGCTTGTGTCAGGGTTTTTCCCTGTTTGTAGGGGCGGTCTACAGCGGTCAATGCCTCAAACACATCCGCCACCGCCATGATTTTTTCCGGAATGCTCATTTTGCTGCCATCCAGTCCGCAGGGGTAACCGTTGCCGTCCATGCGTTCGTGGTGGGTGCCGGCCAGCCTGGGTACGTTGGCCAGGCGGTCGGGCAAGGGCAGGGCTTCGAGCATGCAGATGGTCTGTACGATATGCTCGTTGATTTTGAAGCGCTCTTCGGCCGTCAGGGTGCCATAGCGAATGGTCAAGTTATGCACTTCGCCAGCGTTGTACCTGTGCTGCGGTAGCTCCATGTCAAAACCCCAGCGGTTACGAGGGTCGTCTTTGTGTACCGGTGGCACGTGATCGCCCCAGGCTTGCACGTGCCAGGGTTTGTCTGCCAGCAACGTCTCCACACAGGGCAGAGGTGTTTGCGGATGGTCGGCGATAGCCACCTGTTCGTCACCGGATAATCCCAGGCGGTCGCTGAAGTTCCGGAGCCAGGTTCGACCGCCGATATTGTGAATACGTTGGATATCGTCATCAGACATCGACTCGCTGCCCTGATTCGCCTGCGCCAAAAAGGCAAAATCGCTCTGCAGTTTTGCCTGATCCTGATCACGTTGACGGGCGGCGCGTTCCGGGTCTTCACCGGCCTGGCATGCGCGGAGGTAGCGTATTTCCGCATCGCGGTGGAGCACCTCAAAGCGAGTGCGGATGTCGTGTATGCGGTTGTGGATGGTCTCCAGTTTGACTGCCTTGTCGACCACGTATTCCGGGCTGGTGATCTTGCCGCAGTCGTGCAGCCAGGCGGCCAGATGGAACTCATAACGTTCGTCATCGGTCATCCGGAAACGGGCAAAGGGCGCCTGTGTGCTTTGCTCTGCCTGTTCCGCCAGCATCTGCGCAAGTTTGGGCACCCGCTCGCAATGGCCCCCGGTATACGGGGATTTTGCGTCAATGGCATTAGCAACCAGACGGATGATGCCATCCAGCAACGCTTGCTGACTTTCAATCAACTCCCGGGTTTCGATGGCAACCGCGGCCGAGCCGGCAATCTCGTCCACAAAGACAATCAGATCCTCGCTGAGGTTGGTCTGATTGCCATGCTCGATCTCGATAATCAATACACCAATCAGTTTTCTGCGACGGTTTCTGAGGATCGCAAATACCGGGTGGCCAGTAATGTATTTGCGAAGTTCCCGGATAACTTCGTTGTCGTCTGCGTCTGGCGCGATCGGTTGCACCGTGGCAGGTAGCTCCAGATCACGGTTAACCGACAACTCAAGTTTGTGATCGTGATGGCTGTAAAGGTACACCGCGCCCCGTTTCTGACCTACGATGCCGACAAGCTGCTCAAGTATGTCTTTCAACAGCTGGTTCAGATCCTGCCCCCGGTTGAGCACGGTCGAGATGCTCTGAAAACTCCGTATGGTGCGGGCCATGTCGTCCAGAGCAATGCCCAGCGCTGAGGCTTCGCGGATGCGGGAGTTTGACCGAACCTGAGCGTCAAACCGAAACTTTGAGAGCCTGCCGACCTGGTCGGTCAGAAGCTCGATTGGTTTGCCCACTTGTCGGCCCAATAGCCAACCCATCATCAGTAACATCAGGGCGATGGTGCCCGCGATGAGGGTTTGCCGGGTAAGGGCGGTCCAGACATCGGCCAGTAACTCGTCAGCCGGAATAGCAATTACGATGGATAACGCCTCTCCGGGAAGCGCTGCAAGAGGTTCGCTGATGCCGTACCAGTCGCGATCGCCACTGGCGAATTGCTTGATGCCAGTTGTGTTTGCAGGCTGAAGAGCGTTGAGCAGCACCGCATCGGGCTCGTTCTGTTGCGAGGAGCTGGCAAGCAACTCGCCCGAGGCGTTCAATATGGCAATGCGACTGCCGGGGGTTTGCTTAAGTTCGGTCAGTTGAGTGCCAAGATCCGTTACGGTTACGTCTGCGCCCAGCACCGTTGTAACTTGGCTGCTGGCTCTCTGGGACAGGGTGAGTCCGGTTTCACCGGTGGTGAAGAAAACGTAGGGTGCCGATAGCCGAAGATCATCGACACCCTGAGCCGCCAAATACCAGGGCCGCTGTCGCGGATCGTAATCGTAGCTGGCCAGCTCTCTGTGCTCGACCAGATTCAGATTGCGATCGTAAAAACGCCAGACGCCGGTGTGGCTTGCATCATTCCGTTCCAGACTCTGTAAAAGGTAATGACTGTTAGCGGGTGCATCCGGAAACTGAGCCGAGCCAGAGCTTTGTACTTTCCGGAACAGGAAAAAATCGCCACTGCCGTAACCGGCGTACACAGCACTGACAACGTTACTGCTGGCCAGAATATCGGCGATCACAGGCAGCCGCTCCAGGCGTTGCTGCAGAGTATCCGCGCTTGTGAGTGGATCGTGCCGGAGCACTGCAAGAGCAGTGGACGGCGGTTGGGTAATGGCGTTAATCCGGTCATCCACGCTGACTGCCAGTTGCCGGGCCGTGGCGCTGGCGGCGGTCACCTTGGCTTGTTCCATGCCGTGGAAGCTCTGGCCCACCAGTACAACGGTTAGAATCAACATACCCAGGGTGATGGCAGATGCGATAAGGAAGGCCAAAGAAACCTGAGCGAGTTGGCGATGTGGTTGCATGTGCGCGCTCTGCTGAAAATGAAATCTTTTTTCAGTTTAGACGCTGAGTCTTTGTTGACGTGATTTTCTATGAAATTATTGGCTTATGATGAATGATCTGTTTGATTCCGTGGATGGCGAGGGCTGGAGTGAACCGGTGGGCGACGGGGTGGTGGTTCTGCGCCGCTTTGCCAGTAGCGCTTCACCGGCATTGATGGCAGCCGTGGCTGATATTGCAGCGCAAGCGCCGTTTCGCCATATGGTGACACCGGGCGGGCATTCAATGTCTGCGGCGATGACCTGTGCCGGTAGCCTTGGCTGGGTCACCGACGCCAGAGGTTACCGTTATCAGAGCTGCGACCCTCAAACCGGTCGGGCATGGCCAGCGATGCCGCCCAAATTTTTCGCGTTGGCACAGCAAGCGGCCGAACGAGCGGGGTTTCCCGGTTTTGAGCCGGATGCCTGTCTGGTTAATCGCTATCGGCCCGGAGCAAAGATGGGCTTGCATCAAGACAAAGACGAGCGGGACTTTTCCCAGCCGATTGTGTCTGTGTCGCTGGGGTTACCCATCGTATTCCAGTTCGGTGGGCTCAGGCGCAGCGATCGTCCGCAGCGGGTTATCCTGGAACATGGCGATGTCGTGGTCTGGGGCGGTGTCGCCCGGTTGAATTATCACGGGGTGTTAACGCTTAAAGCAGGTCACCATCCCCTGACCGATGAGTTTCGATACAATCTAACGTTCCGCAAGGCCGGTTAATGCTTTTGTCGCCAAACGTGGCTTTAACCATGCTGAAAACCGATAAATGACCGTTGATAGTGCTACGGTAACCAGGAACTGTGAAGCCATGTTTGGACAGCTGTCTGTTATGATGTTTGTCCGTCTGGGCGCGTTGTTGATGCTGGGGCTGCTTGCTGGCTGCGCCCGTGGGTTGCCGCCGGTCGACCACGGACCGGTTTTGACGCTATCCTCTGAGCCAGACTCCTTTGTTATGGATCAACGCCGGATGCAACTTGATCCCGAATCTGCCTATTCTGCCTTTCAGTTACTCGATACCGGGCGTGATGCGTTCACGGTTCGCGCTGCCTTGATCGAGGCCGCCAGCCATCGAATAGACGCCCAGTATTACATCTGGAACGACGATGCCAGCGGTCGTTATCTGGCGGGACGATTGGTGGCAGCCGCTGATCGTGGTGTTCAGGTCCGGCTGCTGCTGGACGACATCAATGTGGCAGGCAAAGAATCGCTGTTTGCGGTGATGGAAGCTCATCCCAATATCGCGATCCGGATTTTCAACCCGTCGCCGTCGCGCAGTGGCGTGGGGCGATGGTTGTCGTTCATTACGGATTTTGACCGCATTAACCGCCGCATGCACAACAAAACGTTTGTGGTGGATGGGCAGGTAGGTATTGCTGGTGGCCGCAATATCGGTGATGAATACTTTGATGAAGATCCGCAGCTGAACTTCCGTGACCGGGACGTGATGGTGCTGGGCCCTCTGGCAGCCGGCATGACGGATAATTTTGAGGCCTACTGGCATAATCGTTGGGCTTACCCACTTGGCCAGCTTTACAAGCTACCGGAGTCCGCAAAAGCGTTGGATAACCTGTCCCGGCTGAGCCGGCAGACGACGGAACCACAGGCGTTTAAAGCAGCACTGCCCCAGAGCCGTGGCAGTGCTGAGCAGCTGCTGGAGACCTGGTTTGCCACTATGGTCCAGGCTGATGGCGAACTGGTATTTGATCCGCCACCTGAAGATCCCGAGGCTCCGGCAAACGCACCCAGAGCCACTGCCAGGGCGCTGTATGGTCTGATTGAATCTGCCCGGTCTGACGTTCTGATCGAGTCGGCTTATCTGATTCTGGCAGAGACGCAACTGGAAGGGCTGGATAACCTGAACAATGAGACTCTGAGCGTCACCGCCTTCACCAATTCCCTGGCCACCAACGATCTGGTGCCCAATCATTCTGGTTATGCGCGCTGGCGGCGCGACATGCTGGAGCAGGGTATCACGCTGCACGAGCTGCGCCCGGACGCTCCCGCCTGCAAGCGCTGGATCACTAACCATGAGGCCTGCGATCAGGGCATGGTCAGCCTGCATTCCAAGGCTGTGGTGTTTGATCGGGAAACCTTGTTCATCGGCTCCTTCAACGTCAATCTTCGGTCGATCTATCTGAACGGCGAAACCGCGCTGATTATTCGCAGCCCGCAGCTGGCCCGAACGGTGGCAGAAGATATAGACGATGCCCTGAAGCCTGAGAACAGCTGGCGGGTGGTATTGGGTTCAGACGGCAGGATCGCCTGGAAATCCGGCGATCAGGAGTGGCACCGGGAGCCCGAGGTCGGCTTCTGGCGTCGGGCGGCGTCGCGGATGCTGTCCTGGTTGCCGATCGAGAAGTACCTCTGAGTTTGTCAGGCGACGTTGCCTGCCGCCACCCCGGAGGCCCAGGCCCACTGAAAATTATGCCCGCCCAGGTGCCCGGTCACATCGACGACCTCACCGATGAAGTACAGATTGGGCTGGTCCAGTGCGGCCATGGTTTTGGATGAGAGCTGGCGAGTGTCGACGCCGCCGAGTGTGACCTCCGCGGTTCTATAGCCCTCCGTGCCTGCAGGCCGAATGGTCCAGTTATTCAGCGTTCGGGCCAAGTATTCAATGTCGGCATTGCGGCATTGCTGCAAAGGCCCGCTCCACCCCTGCAGATCATTGAACGCCTGGGCAAAACGTTTGGGTAGATGCTGGTTAAGGTAGTGGGCCACGGTAGATTGTGGTTTGTCACTGCGCAGTGTTAACAGATCGTCTTCAACATTTTGCGCTGGCAACAGATTGATGTGCACCGGGTCGCCGGGTTGCCAATAGCTGGAAATCTGCAACATGGCCGGGCCGCTCAGTCCCCGATGGGTGACCAGCATGGGCTCCCGGAAATGCTGCTGATCGCAGTGTGCGTCTACCGGGCAGCTGACGCCGGAGAGCGGCGCCAGCTGTTGTTTCAGTTCAGGATGCAACGTGAATGGCACCAGCCCCGCCCGCGTTGGCAATACCGTCAACCCGAACTGCTTGGCCACTTCATAGCCAAATCCGGTGGCGCCCATGGTGGGTATCGACAGCCCGCCGCAGGCGATCACCAGGGATTCGCAGCTCAATGAGCCGACCCGGGTTGCCAGGGTAAATCCGGAAGCTGAGCGCTGAATGCCGGACACCGCTGTGTTCATACGGATCTCTGCGCCGGCCCATTCGCACTCGGTCAGCAGCACATTAAGAATGTCTTTGGCGCTGTCTTTGCAGAACAGTTGCCCCGGTGCCTTTTCTTCGTACTCCACGCCGTGGCGATCCACCAGGTCCAGAAAATCCTGCGGGGTGTAGCGCTTGAGCGCCGAAATGCAGTAATGGGGATTATCCGACAGAAAATTCGCAGGTGTGCCGTTCAGGTTGGTGAAGTTACAGCGGCCACCGCCCGACATCAGAATCTTCTTGCCGGGCTTGTTGGCATGATCAAGCACCAGCACTTTGCGGCCCCGGTAACCGGCCGTTGCCGCACACATCAATCCGGCTGCGCCTGCACCGATGATGATGACGTCATAGTGTGATGAAGATACTGCCATTGCCTGCCTGCCGCTGATAAAACCGGCGGGCAGTATATCAGTCTGAGGGCTTTTCAGCTCTCAGTTGCACCGGATCCAGCAGCCCGGCGGCAATGGCGATGCCGGTCACATCCGGCAGTCGCTCCGCACCCAGCCGCTTCATCACCCGGGCCCGGTACAGATCGATGGTCTTGACGCTGACGTCCAGTTGCTCGGCAATCTCGCGGCTGGTGTAGCCCTGAGCCAGAGGCAGGAACACATCCCGTTCGCGGCGGGTGAGGGTGCTGATCAGGGCTTCTGTGTCACCATCGGGGGTGAGTTTTTCCGCCGTTTTTGGGGCGCCTTGAAGCGCTTGCTGCACACTGTCCAGGAGCAGCTGTTCGTTGAACGGCTTTTCGATGAAATCGAAAGCGCCGGATTTGAATGCGCGCACAACGATGGGCACGTCGGCATGGCCGGAGATGAAAATAATCGGAACATGCAGATTCCGCTTTTGCAGTTCTTCTTGCACATTCAGGCCGCCCAGTCCCGGCATGCGGATATCCAGAATGACGCAGCCGGGCGAACTGCCTGCCACCGCATCCAGAAATTGCCGGCCATCGCTGTAGGCTTTTACGTCCAGCCCAACGGATTCAAGTAGCCATTGTGTGGATTCCAGCATGCCGGCATCGTCGTCGACCACATACACGGTGTTGGCGGGGGACTGGGGGTTACCGGACATCGGGGGTTACTCCTGAATGGCATTTGTGGCTGCTGCGCGGGTTGCTGGCTGGAAACCGGCAGATCAGTGACAGCCCGCCGGTATCTGCCGGAATGGCATCGAGAAACCCGCCGAAGCCCTCAATAATGGAACGGCTCATGGAAAGCCCCAGACCTAAGCCTTTGGGCTTGCTGGTGTAGAAGGGTTGGAACATCTGGCGAATGCCTTCGTCACTCAGCCCGGTGCCTTCATCGGTCACCTGAATCAGGGTTTCCTGCTGCTCATTCACGCAGGCGCTGACCACGATTCGAGACGTCTTGGTGTTGTCCTGGCCAGTGCTGGCCTCGACGTTGGCTTCAATGCCGTTGCGGATCAGGTTGATCAACACCTGCTCCAGAAGAACCGGGTCGGCCGTGATGCAGGGCGAGTCTTCGCCCAAATTCTCATAGAGCCGCACACCGTTCTTGTCGGCTTCCCACTGGCATAAACGCACCACGTCACTGATAACAGCGTTCAGTGAAACCGGCCCCATGCGCTTCTCACCCTTGCGAAGAAAGGCCCGCAGTCGTTTGATCACTTCCGAAGCCCGGTTGGCGTGGTGCACGATTTTCTGTAAGCCGTCGTCAACCTTGGTGAGCTTGTCCGGCTGCTGGCTGGCCTCTCTCAGAAAACGCTGGCTGGCAGAGGCAAAGTTGACGATGGAGGCCAGTGGCTGGTTCATCTCATGGGCAATGCTGGACGCCAGTTCACCCAGGGTTGCCAGGCGGGCAGTGTGCGCCAGCTCGTCGGCCAGCAGGCGGGTCTGTTCTTCTGACTCGACCCGCGCAGTGATGTCGCGGGACACGCTGATCACTTCTACTACGGCGCCAGTGTAGGTTTCACGAATCGCCCGGCTGGCAATCTCGAACCATCGCCGGCTGCCGTTCTTGTGCAGGATTTCCAGTGTCATGGTGGCGTAACCGTCCTCCTGTAGCCTGTGTCGCGTCAAAGCCAGCTGTTCCGACACATGATGTCCCCGAAAAACCGTTTCGAGCGATTGGCCACGCAGCTCTTCCGGCCAGTAGCCCAGCAGTCGCCAGGAGGCCGGAGTGGCGTCAATGAAGCGCCCATCGGGGGCATGGCGAGAAATCAGATCGGTGGTGTTTTCGGTAATCAGGCGGTACAGCCGACTGGAGCGGAGGGCTTCTTCCTGGGTGAGTATGTCCTCGGTCGCATCGCGCCCCCTGATCAAGACTTGTTGGTTCTCCGGGTCGGGAATGAAGCACCACAGGCAGATGGTGTCAGCAAACCGGGACTCCACATTCTCAATGGCTCGCCCTTGCTCGAGTGACGACGTCACCAGCGCGCTGGCATTCACGGGCAGTAACTGGCCGGGGCTGCCCAGCTGCGCTTTGTTTACCAGAGCATCCGCGGAAGCATTCGTGGTGAGTACCTCGGCCCTGGCGTTCACCACCAGGGTGGGGTGCGGATCTTTGGTCAGTAGTGGGCTGAAGGTGTTCAGCTTTTTAGATTTGCTCATAGGCTTATAGTAATTATCCCATAATACCATGGTAGAGTTTCTAGTATTGTTGCTCTGATCTACCATCTTCGGCACTTTGAAGTATAGCTGCTTTGGCTATTCTTCTGAACAAGCCATAAAAACAACATCTGAGTTAGAGGACCACGCCAATGACTTCGATCTTCGATCAGGGCCTTGCGCCCCGAGATGCCAATTACGCAGTCCAGTCTCCCGTCGATTTTATCGAGCGCACAGCCAGTGTGTATCCGGATTATCCCGCGATCATTCATGGGGCTATCCGTCGTAACTGGGCCGACACCTACGACCGCTGCCGCCGCCTGGCTTCTGCGCTGAACGGCCGGGGTATAGGTAAGGGTGATACCGTTGCCGTGATGTTGCCGAACATTCCCGCCATGGTCGAATGCCATTTTGGCGTGCCGATGGTGGGCGCGGTACTGAACACCCTCAACGTGCGCCTGGATGCTGAAGCTATTGCGTTCATGCTTGAGCACGGCGAGGCCAAGGTGGTGATTGCCGATCGAGAGTTTGGCCAGGTGGTGAAAGATGCGGTTCGTCACCTTGAGCACAAGCCACTGGTGATTGACGTCGACGACCCGGAATACGGCGAAGGCGTGCAGGTCAGCGATCTTGATTACGAGGCCTTCCTGCAGGAAGGCGATCCGGCGTTTCAGTGGAGTTTTCCTGCTGACGAGTGGGATGCCATTTCTCTGAATTACACCTCTGGCACCACTGGCAACCCGAAGGGTGTGGTGTATCACCATCGCGGCGCTTATATCAACGCGCTGGGTAACCAGACCGTATGGTCGATGGGCATGCACCCGGTGTATCTGTGGACCTTGCCGATGTTCCACTGCAACGGCTGGTGTTTTCCCTGGACCGTTACCGCCATGGCCGGCACTCACGTGTGCCTGCGCCGGGTAGATCCAGAGAAGATTCTGCAGTTGATCCGTGATCACCAGGTAACTCATATGTGTGGTGCGCCAATCGTGCTGAACGCGCTGCTGAACGCATCGCCAGAGGCCAAAGCTGGTATTGATCACGAAGTGAAATCCATGACCGCCGGCGCGGCGCCCCCTGCCCAGGTGATCGGATCTATCGAGGAAATGGGCATCAAGGTGACTCACGTGTATGGCCTGACGGAAGTCTATGGCCCCGTGACGGTGTGTGCCTGGAAGGCTGAATGGGATGAGCTGCCTTTGCGTGAGCGTGCCCAGATTAAAGCTCGTCAGGGTGTTCGTTACCACACGTTGGGCGGCACCATGGTGGGTGACCCCAGCACCATGCAGCCGGTTCCGAAGGATGGCAAAACCATTGGTGAGATCTTCCTGCGCGGCAACACCGTGATGAAGGGTTACCTGAAGAATCCCTCAGCGACAGAAGAAGCCTTCCGCGGCGGCTGGTTCCACACCGGTGACCTGGCGGTATGGCACGAAGACGGCTACCTGGAAATCAAGGACCGCCTGAAAGACATCATCATCTCTGGTGGTGAGAATATTTCCACCATCGAAGTCGAAGATACCCTGTACCGCCACCCGGCGGTCATGGAAGCGGCCGTTGTGGCCCGGCCGGATGAAAAGTGGGGCGAAACGCCCTGTGCTTTCATCACCCTGAAGCCCGAGGCAGGTGATGTGTCTGAAGAGGACATTATCGAATTCTGTCGCGAGCATCTGGCCCGGTTCAAAGTGCCCAAAACCGTGGTCTTCTCGGAGCTGCCGAAAACATCCACCGGCAAGATCCAGAAGTTCGTGTTGCGGGATCAGGCCAAAGAACTGAAGTGATCTGCTGAACGGTGGCACCGATGGGTGCCGCTGAACCTCGTCACAAAAACAACATTGACTGGCCCCTGAGCAAGGGTGCCCGGAGGTAGCATTATGCAAATGTTCCACAGAAAAAACGGTGAAGAGCAACCGTTCTGGCCCGCTGGCCCGTTTAAAATTCGTCTTCCGTTTGTCCACTACCGCTGGGAATTCGCGGAGATGGTCCAGGCGCTGATCATGTTCGTGGTCAGTCTGGCGATGATTCCGCTGCTTGAAACCTATCTTGGCGTGCCTTACGACGTCGCACTGGCGTACGTGGTTATCTGTGGTATTGGTTTTATGCTTCCGGCTCTGTTGGGTGTGCCGTTGGTGCCGGGCTGGATTACGCCAGGTATCCCTGTAGTACTGCTTTTCCTGTCAGATTATGAGCCAGGCCCCGAGGCTATTCAGGCGCTGTTTGCCCTGCAATTCCTGGTGTTTCTCATCTTCCTGATCCTTGGCGTGACTCGTCTGGGCAGCAAGCTGGTCGAGTGGATTCCGCGCTCCATGAAAGGCGGCATCATTATCGGTGCCGGTATTGCCGCTTTGATGGGCGAGATCGAGGCCGGTGGCCGGCTGGCAAACACGCCAATTTCATTGATTGTGGGTGGCTTGGTCTGCTTGTATTTAATGTTCTCGGTGTCGTTCAAAGGCTTTGTGGACAAAAACAATCTGGCTCGCAAAATCGCTAACTACGGCATGGTGCCCGGCATGGTTGTGGCTATTTTGGTGGGTTTTGCCACGGGAGAATACGATGTGCCGAATGTTGAGTGGGGCATCACCAAACCCGCGTTTGACCAACTTTGGAACTACCTGCCGTTCACGGTTGGGTTCCCGGACCTGAACATCTTCTTGTACGCCATTCCGACTGCGGTTATTGCCTACGTTATTGCCTTCGGCGACATCGTGGTTGGGCAATCGTTGATGAGCCGTGTTGATCACCTGCGCAAAGACGAAGACATTGATAACAGCATCGACCGTGCTCACCTGGTAACCGCTATCCGTAACGGCGGCCATGCCTTCTTTGCACCATACCCTGGCCTGGCCGGTCCTATCTGGACAGCGGTCACGGCAACCATGGCTGAGCGCTACAAGTATGGTCGTAACGCCATGGATTCCATCTACAGCGGTGGTGGTACTTTCTGGATTACGGGCTTTATTGCTCTGTTTATGCTGCCGCTGGTGAGCTTCTTCCAGCCTGTGCTTCCGATTGCTCTGTCACTGACTCTGCTGTTGACGGGCTATATCTGTTTGATGGTTGGCTTTGAGCAACTACAGAATAATACCGAGCGCGGCATTGCCGGCACGATGGGCGTGGTGTTGGCGGTCTATGGCGCAGGCTGGGGCCTGGCCACTGGCGCGGTCTTGTTCTTCTTGATCGAGCGCACTCACCTTCTTCGATTTACTCCAGACCCGGAAGCCCCGGGTGCGGAAAAAGCAAAAGAACACTGAACCTGATGTCGCTGCGGTCGGCGGCGGCATCAACCCACTGTGTGTCCTTGGGAGGCTTTATGCCTCCCTTTTTTCGTTGTCAGGTTGTGTACTGCAATGATTTGCGAAGGTCCGCCGCTGCTCGTGGCAGCAGAATCTGAAAGAGCTCGAGGTGTAACGCGCTTCTCGTGTTATTAAGTGGCCAGCCTTGCCGACTGGCCCTGTGATACCCTTCCTGCGGTAATTCGGGCAAACCCGCATGTGCCCGGTTCGTGTTAGCCTCAACGCCTGATTTCAGGACTCTATGCCAAAGGATGCCAGGTTTATGACTAAAACCACCCCAAGCCTTGTTGATTCTCTGTTTGAGGCGCACGTTAAACATGAGATGGCGGCCTTGAAAGGGGCCAAGTTGCAAAAGTTTCTGGATCAGGAGGTAGACGAACTTCTTGATCGCGCAGGCACGGTCACGCTGGGGCGGTTGATCAGTGTCGATCAGGTTATGGGCGTGATTCGACGTATTGTTATGGACATGGAGCTGGATGCCGGCATTCCTGAATTGGCCGCAGAAATGGCGACAGAGGTAATGAAGGCGCAGGTTCAGTCGGATACTACACTGGGCGAGATTCTGTCTCGGGAGCAGGCCAGCGACTTTATCGAGGAGGCCTTGGAGCTGCGCAATCAGCGTGAGCGGATCATCACTGAGATCATGGCGCATCCGGTTTACCAGGAATTAGTGTCTAACGTGGTGTATCACGGCCTGGTGAATTACCTGTACGAAGACAACATGATCGCCCGCTCCGTGCCTGGCGTTGGTTCGATGATGAAGTTTGGCAAAAAGATGGCCAACAAAGCAGTGCCGGGGCTGGATGAAACGTTTGAACGACGAATCAAAGCCTGGCTGTCAGACAGTTTGCCGGGCCTGATTGCCCGTAGTGAGCAGTTCCTGCACAAGGCTTTCTCGGACGAGGAGCTCCGCGACAGTGTCATGGCGGCTTGGGTTTCGCTCGAAACGAAGACCATTGATGAGCTGCAAGAAGGTCTGGGCGAGGTGGAACTGCAGGCGTTTGTTGTGCTTGGCTATGAGTTCTGGTTGAATTTCCGCAAGACCGGTTACTTTGACGGCTGCGCCCAGGCGGTGGTTGACCATCTGTTCGTCAAGTATGGCGATCGACCGGTTATGGAGTTGCTGCAGGATGTCGGCGTAACCCGGGAGGTGATCGTCACCGAGGTTGAGGCTCTGGTACTTCCCGTCATCGATGTGTTGCGTGAGGAGGGCTATCTTGAGGCTCTGGTCCGTCGCAGACTTGGTGCCTTCTACCGATCCGCTTCCGCGAAGAAGCTGTTGGCCGAATCCTGATACCGAACCTTGCCTTGATCTGACAAAAAAAGCCGGAAGATGTGGATCTTCCGGCTTTTTTTGCAGAGAGTAGTGATTTCCGTGTCAGCGCTCCAGGTACTGTAGCTTGTTAGGCTTGCCATCCCATTCTTCTGCGTCTGGCAGTGGGTCTTTCTTTTCAGTGATGTTTGGCCACTTGCCGGCCAGATCTGCGTTGATCTCTACAAACTGAACCTGATCCGCTGGCAGCTCGTCCTCGGAGAAGATCGCCTCTGCCGGGCACTCGGGCTCGCACAGGGCGCAGTCGATGCACTCGTCCGGATCGATGACCAAAAAGTTGGGGCCTTCGTAGAAGCAGTCTACCGGGCAGACTTCCACGCAGTCGGTGTATTTGCACTTGATGCAATTATCAGTAACGATAAACGCCATAGTCAGATCCCTGGTTCGTAAATAGTCAGTCTCATCAGGAGCCTTCGATCACCGGCCCCATCTATAATTAGGTGCGCAATATTGTAGGGAGCGCCTCGTGTGCCCGCAAGCATTCCACTGCTATAACCTTATTACACAGGTCAATTCTGGCCCTGTTTCCGCTATTTTCGCAAAAGTGCCTTGAGTTCGTACAGCTGATTCAGCGCATCCCGGGGAGTCAGTTCATCCACATCGAGTTTGCGCAGCGCCGCCTCAACCTCGCTCGGGTCCATGCTGGCAAACATATCGCCCTGAAAAACTGCCTCGCCAACCGGTTGTTGTGTGGTTGCGGGCCGTGCCTGAATGGCCGTTTCTGGCGCGTGTAATGCCGGGGTTGATCCGCTTGTACTGCCTTCGAGGTGCGCCAGCTGTGCCTTGGCATGGCGAATCACTTCCTGGGGCACGCCGGCCAGTTTGGCCACCTGCAAGCCATAACTCTGGCTGGCGGGGCCATCGTGCACATTGTGTAGAAACACAATACTGTCGTCGTGTTCGGTGGCAGTCAGATGCACGTTTACGGCGTGTTCCAGGTCGTTTGCCAGTTGCGTCAGCTCGAAGTAGTGAGTGGCAAACAAAGTATAGCAACGAATTTCTTTTGCCAGATGCTCTGCCGTGGCCCAGGCCAGTGACAGGCCATCGAAAGTGCTGGTACCGCGGCCCACTTCATCCATCAACACCAGGCTGTTTTCAGTGGCGTTGTGCAGAATGTTGGCGGTTTCGGTCATTTCAACCATAAAGGTCGAACGGCCACCGGCGATGTCGTCGGATGAGCCCATGCGGGTAAATATCCTGTCCACGGGGCCCAGCACCGCACGATGGGCTGGCACAAAGCTGCCGGTGTATGCCAGCAGAGCGATCAATGCCGCCTGGCGCATGTAGGTAGACTTACCGCCCATGTTCGGGCCGGTAATGACCAACATGCGGCGTTTGTTGTCGATCAACAGGTTGTTGGGTACGAACGGTTCATCCAGTAGTTGTTCAACCACCGGGTGCCGGCCTTCTTCGACATCAAAACCGGGTTGCTCGGTAAACTCCGGCGCCGTGAAGCGCAGACTGACGGCGCGTTCCGCAAAGTTACTGAGCACGTCCAGCTCGGCCAGCGCCTGCGCCGAATCCTGCAGCGGCGCCAGTTGTTCCGCCACGGTTTCCAGAACCTCATCGTACAGGCCTTTCTCCCTTGCAAGGGCTCGGCTCTTGGCACTCAGGGCCTTGTCTTCAAACGTTTTCAACTCGGGCGTAATAAATCGCTCGGCGTTTTTCAGGGTTTGGCGGCGGATGTAATCAACCGGTGCTTGGTCAGACTGGGCACGGCTGATCTCGATGTAGTAGCCGTGCACCCGGTTGTAGCCCACTTTTAATGTGCTGATGCCAGTGCGTGCGCGCTCTCGGGTTTCTACATCCAGCAAATACTGGCCGGCGTTCTCGCTGATGTTGCGCAGCTCGTCCAATTCTTCATCAAAGCCTTCCCGAATCACCCCGCCATCCCGAATCACCACGGGTGGATTTTCGATGATGGCTCGCTCCAGCAGCGTTGCCAGTTCCGGGTACTCGCTGATGATCGTGGCCAGTTTGACCAAGTAGTGAGAGTTGACCGGTTTCAGGGTTTCCTGAAGATCTGGCAACGCCTGAAAGGCATCCCTCAGGCGAGCGAGATCTCTTGGCCGGGCAGAGCGCAGTGCCACACGAGCCAGAATCCGCTCAATATCGCCCACCCGTTTGAGCAAGTCGTGAGTGGGCTCGTAGTGAAAGCCGTCTAGCAGGGCAGACACGGATTGCTGGCGCTGGCGTACCGCCTCAACATCCCGCAACGGTCGGTTCAGCCACCGGCGCAGTTCGCGGGCACCCATGGCGGTGGCGGTGCGGTCCATCACCCAGGCCAGAGTGTGTTGTTGACCGCCCATAAGGTTGGTGTCGATTTCCAGATTACGGCGGCTGGCGGCGTCCAGAATTACCGCGTCTTCCCGGCGCTCGCGAGTCAGCTTGCGAATGTGGGGCAGGGCGGTACGCTGGGTTTCCCGGGCGTACTGCAACAGGCAACCGGCGGCGCAGATGGCCAGGCTAAGGTCTTCACAGCCAAATCCAGTCAGATCTTTAACCTGCAACTGCTGGGTGATGACGCGCCGCGCAGAGTCCATCTCAAACAACCAGGGGCCCTGGCGGCGAATGCCCGTGTAACCTTGCAGCGTGTCGCTGTAGGGAAAGTCTTCACTGATCAGAATTTCCGCGGGGCGCAGGCGCTGAAGTTCGCCCTGCAGAGCTTCAAGGTTTTCTAGCTCCGACACCGCAAAACGACCACTGGAAATGTCCAGAGACGCAAAACCGAAGTGCTCTTTATGGTGGTAGATGGCCACCAGCAGGTTGTCGCGGCGGTCCTCCAGAAACGCCTCGTCGCTGAGCGTGCCCGGAGTCACCACACGCACCACCTTCCGGTCAACCGGCCCTTTGCTCGTGGCCGGATCGCCAATCTGCTCGGCAATGGCAATGGATTGACCTGCGCGAACCATGCGGGCAATGTAGCCTTCAGCCGCGTGGAAAGGCACGCCCGCCATTGGGATAGGGTTGCCGCCGGACTGGCCGCGGGCGGTCAGCGTAATATCCAGCAATTCCGCTGCTTTTTTGGCGTCGTCATAAAACAGCTCGTAGAAATCTCCCATGCGATAGAACACCATCTCGTTGGGGTGCTCGCGCTTGATCCTCAGGTACTGCTGCATCATGGGCGTGTGCTTGGAGAGATCGGTCTGGGCTGCTGACATGGAGGCGTCCGGTTGATCGTGCTTTTGGGTGAAAGCGGGGATTGTAAGAAAATAATGCCCGTGAGGAAACGAACGGATTGGTCATACAGCGTTGGAGAACACCATGCAGGCCTCAGATCATCAATTACAGCAAGCCGGAAACGCTCTGGGCGACCTGCTTGCAGAGCAGGGAAAAACCATTGCCACGGCTGAAAGCTGCACCGGCGGCTGGGTGGCAAAAATACTGACCGACCGGGCAGGCTCATCCGCGTATACCGTGGCCGGCCTGGTCACCTACAGCAACGAAGTCAAACAAGCTATTCTGGGCGTACAGGCAAAAACCTTAATGGAGCACGGTGCCGTCAGCGAACCAGTGGTTCGTCAGATGGTGGCAGGCGCGCTCAGCGCTGCGGGTGTGGATGTGGCTGTTGCTATCAGCGGCGTGGCCGGCCCCGGCGGCGGCAGTGCGGATAAGCCCGTGGGGACCGTCTGGTTTGCCTGGGGCACAGGCCCCGATAACACCCAGGCCAGCGTGCAACACTTCGATGGCGATCGTGATCAGGTGCGCCGTCAGTCGGTTTTGTATGTGTTGCAAGGAGTTACGGAGTTTCTGAAAAAGCTGTGATGATTTTCGCGAAAGCGGGGGTTGGTCTATGCCGGCGCTTATGTTTTAATACTGTTCATATATACAGGAAAGCACTGGATACCTCTGGTGTGATCGCTTCGAATTTTGCTGTTGGTACCTACAATCATTGAGGTGCGGCAGCTCCGGCAAACGAGGGTCAGGTAACAATGGAAGACAACCGCAAGAAAGCACTCAGCGCAGCACTCGGCCAGATTGAACGTCAGTTCGGCAAAGGTGCTGTAATGAAAATGGGCGATCAGCCCCGCGAAGCCATTCCTGCCGTGTCCACCGGCTCCCTCGGACTGGACGTAGCACTGGGTATAGGTGGTCTGCCGTATGGCCGGATTGTCGAAATCTACGGTCCGGAAAGCTCCGGTAAAACCACATTGACCCTGCAAGTCATTGCCGAAGCCCAGAAGCAGGGTAAAACCTGTGCCTTCATTGATGCTGAACACGCGCTTGACCCTATCTATGCCGAAAAACTGGGCGTTAACGTCGATGAGCTGCTGGTCTCCCAGCCCGACACCGGTGAACAGGCCCTGGAAATCGCCGACATGCTGGTGCGCTCCAACGCCGTTGACGTCATCATCGTAGACTCGGTTGCCGCCCTGACCCCGAAAGCGGAAATCGAAGGTGAAATGGGCGACAGCCACGTTGGCCTCCAGGCTCGTCTGATGTCTCAGGCCCTGCGTAAGCTTACCGGCAACGTCAAGCACGCCAACTGCCTGCTGGTGTTCATCAACCAGATCCGCATGAAGATCGGCGTGATGTTCGGCAGCCCGGAAACCACCACCGGCGGTAACGCCCTGAAATTCTATTGCTCCGTGCGTCTGGACATCCGTCGTATCGGTGCGGTCAAAGACGGTGACGAAGTTGTTGGTAACGAAACCCGGGTGAAAGTGGTCAAGAACAAAGTCGCTCCGCCGTTCAAACAAGCTGAGTTCCAGATCATGTACGGCAAAGGCATTTACCACATGGCGGAAGTTCTGGACATGGGCGTAAAAGAAGGCTTCGTCGACAAATCTGGCGCATGGTATGCCTACAACGGCGACAAAATCGGCCAGGGCAAAGCCAACGCCTGCAAGTTCCTTGAAGAAAACATGGACCTTGCCAACGAAATCGAAACCAAGGTTCGCGACAAGCTGATGCCGAAGCCGGTAAGTAAAGACGCAAAAGAAGCGGCAGAAGTGCCGGCGGAAGCAAATGGTGAGCTGCTTTAAGGAGGGCTGGATCGCCCTGGCAGTTTGCCGGACGGCCGATAACCAAGCTCGGTTGGTCTGGGTTGGGGTGCTGTCTCCCGGGAATGTCGAAGGCCAGGGATGGCCTGAGTCAAGCGCTCATGGATGAGCTCGTAGCGGTTCCCGGGAGACAGCACCCCTGACCTGACCTCGCACAATATTCCAGTGCAACAGAGAGGCCGGAATCACCATGGTAGAGAATAAAAGGTTGCTGATAGTCGCCCATGCACCTTCTCCGAATACACTGACATTACGGGAGGCGATCCAGCGCGGCGCTTGCCACTCGGACATTGAAGCGGTCGACGTAATCGTCAAAGCACCACTCGATGCCGGCCCCGAGGATGTACTCGCTTGCGACGCCATTATCCTCGGCACCACCGAAAACCTCGGCTACATGTCAGGGGCCCTCAAAGATTTCTTCGATCGAAGCTACTACCCTTGCCTGGAAAAAACCCAGGGCCTGCCTTTCACTTTTTACATCCGTGCTGGCCACGACGGCACCGGCACCCGGCGTGCTATCGAAAGTATCACCACAGGATTGCGATGGAAGCTTATCCAGGACCCTCTGGTTTGCCAGGGAGACTATACAAAAGAGTTTGCAGAGCAGTGCCGTGAACTTGGCATGTACGTGGCGGCCAGTCTGGACGCAGGCCTGATCTGATAAAACCGGAAGGGATACGCGACAGGCTGATGCTCAAACACTACAATGCCAGCCATAGTTACCACACAAAGCCGAACACAACGGGAATCGAACTTGAAGTCACTGCCACTGCACCAGCTTTACAAATCCTGCGTTCTGAAAGATCTGCCGTTTAAAACCACCCGGCAACTGGAGCCGTTGGCCGAAATCGTTGGCCAGAATCGTGCCCAGGAGGCGGTTCGATTCGCCCTGGCGATGCCACATGGAGGTTATAACGTCTACGCGGTCGGACGTAATGGATTGGGAAAGCGCACTATGATGCTGAGGTACCTGGAGCACCACGTCGACACCGAGCAGGCAAGCCACGACTGGTGCTACGTTGCCAACTTCGAAGAGCCCCGTAACCCGACATTATTAAAGCTGCCTGCCGGGCTGGGCACTCAGCTCAAACAGGACATGGAAAAGCTGATGGCAAGGCTGGTCAAAATGATTCCCCAGACCTTTGACAGCGACAGTTTTCTGGAGCGTTCCGAAAAGCTCAAGGATGAATACGCCAAGAAACAGGAAGATGAGCTGGAAAAAGTGGCTGCACAGGCCAAGCGTAAAAAAGTCAGCCTGAACATTACCACCCCGGGTGGTTACCGTCTGGTCGCTATGAACGGCGACGAACCTCATACTGCAGAATCGTTCCAGGCCTTGACACAGGAGCAGCGGGACAAGTTTGAGGATTCCGTTAATAAACTGGAGAAAAAGCTCCGCCAGGCGCTGCGCAAACTGGCTGATTGGGAGCAGGAATACGCGGAAAAACAGCACGCTCTCAACCAGGAAACCCTCGAGGGTATATCCGGTCATCAGATTGACGAACTGACTGCAAAGTATCAGACGTTGTCAGATGTGGTGGCGTATCTTGAAGCGGTCCGTAAGGATCTGGTCGACAATCTGGATATCTTTCTGGAAGACGACGAGGAGCGGGCCGCGATTGCCTATGCCTCGCTGGACAAGAAAACGCCGCGGCGTTACCTGGTTAACGTGCTGGTGCACCAGAAAACCAACGAAGTGCCTGTGGTGGTGGAGGATAACCCCACTTATCACAACCTGTTTGGCTATGTTGAGAACGTCACTTTCAAAGGCACCGTGTTCACCGATTTTTCCCTGATTCGTCCAGGTAGCCTGCATAAGGCAAACGGCGGTTACCTGCTGATGGACGCCATCAAGGTGCTTGAACAACCGTTCGTTTGGGATGGGCTAAAGCGCGCTTTGCGTTCGCGTGCACTGCAGATCAACTCGCTGGAGCGGGAATTAACCCTGTCGGGCACCATTTCCATAGAGCCGGAAGCGGTGCCATTGGATGTCAAAATTGTACTGTTTGGCGACCGTGAAACCTGGATGCTGTTGCAGGAATACGATTCCGAGTTTGCGGAACTATTCCGGGTAACGGCGGATTTTGAGAACGAGATGTACCGCACGGAAGAAAGTCAGCTGCTCTATGCCAAGTTTATCGCCAGTCTGGTGGTTGAGAAAAAGCTGTTGCACTGCTCCAACAAGGCGGTGGCTCGTATTGTTGAACACAGTGCCCGAATGGCTGAACATCAGGATCGGTTGTCTTTGCATGCGGCGGATATCGCCAATCTGCTCAGGGAGTCTGATTTCTGGGCCAGGCAAGCCGGCGCAAAACTGATTACCGATGTGCATGTGGAGCGTGCGCTTGAGAGTGCCCGATATCGCAGCAGTCGTATTCGGGACCATTTCTATGATTCTGTCCGGGACGGTTCTACACTGGTCTCAACCACCGGCACCTGCGTGGGCCAGGTAAATGCCCTGTCTGTGCTGTCGACGGGTGGTTTCGAGTTTGGCTTGTCTAACCGTGTTACGGCAACCTGCTACTATGGTGATGGCGGGGTAATGGACATTGAGCGTGACGTTAAGCTTGGGGGTAACATCCACTCCAAGGGCGTGATGATACTCAGCTCCTGGCTGGCCTCACATTTTGCCGTCACAGACCCGATGCATCTGTCGGCCAGTCTGACATTCGAGCAAAACTATGGTGAGGTCGATGGCGACAGTGCGTCGTTGGCCGAGCTTTGTGCGCTGGTGTCTGCGTTGTCTGGCATGCCGGTACGGCAGGACCTTGCCATCACCGGCTCTGTGAATCAGTTTGGTGAAGTGCAGCCGATCGGTGGTGTGAATGAAAAGGTCGAGGGCTTTTTCACCACGTGCGAGCTTAAAGGCGGGCTCAGCGGCACCCAGGGTGTCATTATTCCAGCCACCAACGTGCAGAACCTGATGCTTGACAGTGAGGTGGTAAAAGCGGCGAGGGCCGGCAGTTTTGCTGTATATCCGGTTGCCCGTGTGGAAGAAGCCATCACACTGTTGCTGGGCAAGCCTGCAGGCAAAGCCGATGACAAAGGCAGGTACCCCAGGCAGAGTGTTTTCGGCATTATTCAGCAGCGACTGGAAACCATGCGGGAACACGAACGCCAGGAACACGCCCGGGATGATCATAAAGACCCATCCATCCACTGACTGGCCTCATAATAAAACGGACAGGAGAGTACAGATCGATGACTGATATCCAGCAAGTTGTATATGTGGTAGAAGACGACGAAGCCGTCCGTGACTCACTCGAATTGCTGCTCAAATCCGACAGCAAGCCGGTGAAGCCCTACGAGAGCGCCAACGCTTTTCTTGCGGACTATTCCGATAAGATGGCGGGTTGCATTGTGCTGGATATCCGTATGCCGGGTATGGATGGCATGGAGTTGCAGAAGAAGCTGAACGACAAGCACTCGATTCTACCCATCATCTTTGTTACGGGTCATGGTGATGTACCGATGGCGGTTGATGCCATGAAAGAAGGCGCGGTGGACTTTATCCAGAAACCCTATCGCGAAGAGGCGCTGCTTGAAAAAATCGAAGCCGCCCTTGAGCAGGACCGCGAGCAACGCAAGTCTCTGGATGAGAAGCAGGAGATCGTTCGGCGGGTTAAAAGCCTGACACCCCGTGAGCGGGAAATTATGGACCGTATGATTGCCGGGCAGGCCAACAAGGTCATTGCGATTGAGCTTGAGATCAGCCAGCGTACGGTCGAAATCCATCGGTCCAGAGTTATGCACAAGATGGGAACCCACTCATTGGCACATCTGGTGCGTATGGTTCTGTCCGTAAAGGAACTTATCGACTAGGTCTGTCTACATCGTCATGATACGACGACGTTTTTAACCGGCCATGTTTCTATGACTGAAGTTGTCACTGAGAATTCCGAGGTGACGGTTCTGTTGGTGGATGATAATCCGCAGAACCTGAAGGTCCTCTACGAGACCCTGAAAGACAAAGGTTACCGTCTGTTGATCGCCAATGAAGGCGAGAAAGCGCTGGACCTTGCCCACCGCCATCATCCCGAAGTGATTCTGCTCGATATCATGATGCCGGAAATGGACGGCTATGAGGTGTGTGAACGCCTGAAGGCCGATCCGGAGACATCGGATTGCGCCGTTGTGTTTCTCTCTGCACTTGACGATCTGCAAGCCAAAGTCCGAGGTTTCAGCCTTGGTGGGGCGGATTACATCTCCAAACCGTTCCAGTCCCAGGAAGTGATTGCCCGAGTTAAGACCCACGGTCGCGTGATACGCCTTGAGCGTGAGCTGCAAGCCCGCAACCGAGAGCTCCAGGGCGATCAGGCACGGATACTGAACTCCATCAGCGAGGGCATATACGGGCTGGATGAGCACGGTATTATTGAGTTTGCCAACCCCGCCTCGGCGATGATTATGGGGTGTCCTGTAGAGGACCTGATTGGCAAGAGCTTCTTCGAGCTTCACTTCTCAACCGCAGCGCAGTGTCAGGACAGTCTTCCGGTGATGGCAACGTGTCGGCAGGGCGTGGCCGAAGGCCAGCGTGATATTCGCATGTTGCGGGCCGACGGCAGCGGTTTTCCTGCAGAGTATCGCTCTACGCCGAAACTGGATGACAGCGAATTGCATGGCGCCGTTGTTGTGTTCCGCGATATTACGATTGAGTTGAAAAATGAGCAGGCGCTGGAAGACGCCAGAGCTCTGGTGCAGGAACAACGGGATCAGCTGGCTCACACCTCTCGTCTGACCACCATGGGTGAGATGGCAGCAGGATTCGCTCACGAGATCAATCAGCCGTTGACCGCGATTACCAATTACGCCCGGGTTTCCAAGCGAATGATGGCAAAAGAGCAGCCAGACCTCGTTCTTTTGCAGGAGACACTGGATAAAATTGAAGCGCAATCGCATCGGGCCAGCGAAATTATCCGTCGTATCCGCAGATTCATGAAAAAGCCGGCGACGGGTAAAGAGATTCTGTCCGTGCCGGCTTTGCTGGAAGATACACGGCAGTTCGCAGAAGTGGATATGCGGAACAACGACGGGGGCATTGATGTGCATTTTGAGGATGATCTGCCCGATGTGCTGGCAGACCCGATTCAGGTGCAACAGGTTGCGCTTAACTTGATTCGAAATGCTCTTGAGGCAACCCGCAGCGCAGAGTCGTCAGCCCCGGTGCAGGTCAGTGCTCGGCGATGTGGTGAGCAATGCGTTCGGATTCAAGTGTTGGACCACGGGGTCGGAGTGCATGAAGACGCGGTCGAAAAGCTGTTTCATCCGTTTTACACCACCAAGGATGACGGTATGGGCATTGGTCTTGCCACCTGTCGTTCACTGATCCAGGCTCAGGGTGGCGACATTGGTTATGAGCGGCCAGAGCAGGGCGGAGGAGCTTGTTTTTACTTCACCCTGCCCATCGCGGGGGTTGATGGGCAGCCCTGTGCGGTCGATTAAGATACGAGCGTTATAGCCATTCGATGTGGCCACTCAGGTGTGGCGCATCTCCCTTTGCATTGAGCACTTGATAATCCCAGCCTTGGTCGCTTGTTTGCCAGTTCAGTTGTGCGGTATTCGGCAAAAACAACGGCTTCTTGAACTGACAGCTCACACGTAAGGGCCCCGCCTTCCATGCCTCCTGCTGTTCCAGCAACGCCAGGGCTCTGGCCTTACTCCACATGCCATGAGCAATCGCCCGGGGAAAACCAAACGCTTTTGCGCTTAATGCATGCATATGAATGGGATTGCTGTCTCCCGAAACCTGCGCATAGCGTCGCCCAAGGTTCTCAGCTGCCGTGATGATTTCAGTAAACGGATAGAGCTCGAGTTTGGGTGGTGTTGCCTTGGGCTTGCCATCTGTGACGGTGGTCATCCGGAACAGGTTGGTGCTGTTTTCTTCCCAAATCAATCGTCCGGCGGAGCGGGCCTCCGTGATCAGGTCGAATTCAATACCCCGGCTCGTTGTTTGCTGGTTTCCCAGTGATACCCGAATATCCAGGTTCTCACCAACACTGATCTGGCGGTGTTGGGTGATGGTATTGCGCAGATGTACCAGGCCCAGAAGCGGCAAGGGGAACTGCTTGTCGGTCAGTAATTTCAGGTGCAGTGGGAAGGCCAGAATGTGGGGCCAGGTTAACGGCAACCTGGAGCCGGCTGTAAAGCCACAGAGCTCGGCATAACGGGGTAAGACGGGCGTATCGGTAGCAACGCCAACAAGCTCGATCTGCAGTTCCGGTATTTTTGTGGTTGCGCCTGGCTTTTGCATTTTCGGTATCAAAGCCCTACCGAACAGCGGCAGCAGCGCCGGTGGCCTGCTGTGATAAACCCGTGTTCCTGTCATGATGGCACTCTCCTGAATGGGCCCGTTCGGCCAATTTTTTTCCCGTGTATAAGTGTGGTCATTAAAGATTTACTCTACATTCTGGTACAACTGTGTGTCTGTGGCCTGATATGCTCTAATATACGACGAAAGGCTTGGAGGCCTTGCAGTCTGGCAAACCCGACCAGACCGGGCATTGACCTGGCGCGCCAATGGCTGCGTCCGGTGGGTCAAAGTAGTAACCAATAAAAAATAAGCGGGAAACTATGCAGGAACTACGTGATGCGGGCGTTATGTTGCGCCTGATTTATGAGGCCATGAAGAAGAAGGGTATTGATACCGATGCTATCTTCAGTCGCCTCGGCGTTGACGAAAGATACGTATACACCGACCAGCTCCGGACGCCTCACAGTGCTCAGCTCTATTTCTGGCAGGCGGTAGAGGATGTTTCTGGTGATCCGGACGTGGGATTGCACCTTGGCCCGCTATTGCCTGCTTACAAAGGGCAGGTGTTGGAATATCTTTTTCTGAGCAGTCCTTCCTTTGGGGAGGGGTTGCGCCGGGCGCAGAATTATCAGCGTCTGTTGAGTGACGCCGCCAACACCGATTTTTTCATCGAGGGCGATGAGGCCTGTATGGTGCTGGATGCGGCTTCGGATGAAATTCGCCGGCTCAGACACTTCAACGAGTGCTTTGTGCAGGGCTTGATCACGTTTTTCAAGTCCATTACGGATGGCAGCTTCTGCCCCTCTCGAATTGAGTTTGAGCATCAGCGGGATCAGGGCCAGGAGCACGCCAAGGAAGTGCTCGGGTGCGAGGTTGTGTTTGGCGCTGAAGAAAATCGTTTGTATTTTCCGGCAAGTATGCTGGCACATGCCTCGCCCCACGCCGAGCCTGAATTGCTGGCGCTGCACGAACGCTTTGCCAGTGAGCAGGTAGCGAGACTGGAGAAGAAAGACATCGTCGGGCAGGTTGAGCGTATCATCGCAGAATTGCTCGATAGTGGGGAAGTGACTCTGGATGCCGTCGCTGATCGGTTGGGCATTAAGCCAAGAACACTGCGCACACGGCTGACAGAGGCTGAGACCAGCTTTAACCAGGTGTTAGCGGATTTCCGTTATCGACTGGCTCGTCAGTTACTGGCGACGACCGATGAGTCCATTGATGAGATCGTTTATCTGACGGGGTTTTCCGAGCCCAGCACGTTTTATCGAGCATTCAAGCGCTGGTCCAATATGACGCCGATCGAATATCGGAAAACAGCGCAGGGCAAAGATGCGATGGTCGATGCCATGTGACGGCGGCGGCCCCTCGAACAGGAAAAATAAAAAAGTTCGGGGAAATCGTTGACATAGTCGGGCCGCTCTCTATAATGCGGCCTCGTTGTCACCGAGTAGTCGCAAGGCCGCTCAGCAGACAACCCGCGCGGAGCGGTAGTTCAGTTGGTTAGAATACCGGCCTGTCACGCCGGGGGTCGCGG
>NZ_JACUUB010000164.1 GCF_014859525.1 Marinobacter sp. | reverse complement strand
TTGGTGGAGACGGCGGGAATTGAACCCGCGTCCGCCAGCACTATGCCTTGAGATCTACATGTTTATGTCCTTCTATTGATTTAACCTCAAGCGACCCGAAGGCCAGGGTGCAGGAGGCGAGTTCTTTAAATCTTAGCCGCTAGCCAGTGAACTCTGGATAACGGAGCATCCCGTAAGCGATGACGTCCTGAAATGTAGCTCCGGGCTACGGGCGACCCGGTCAGGACGACTAGCAGCTTACGCTGCTAGTGCGTAGTTTTCGTCGTTTGCGACTATTGCGTTGCAGCTTTGGATTAACGAGATTGGCTGCCATCTCGACATGCACCCAAGGGTTCGCCACCAGCGTCGAAGCCATGTCGTCCCCTTATGACTCAGTATATGTGTCCGCATTGGCGTACTTCAAGGGTTCTTTTTCTGTGGTGTTCGTTATTTCTACCTATCTTGCCTGGGAAACGTGCCGCATATCACTGTCGTGCGCCTCGGCCAAAGCCGCCCGGTACAAGGCCTGAAAGCTCTCCTGGAAGTGTTGCATAACGGCTTCTGGCTCTGCGGGAATGCCTTTGTCTATGGTAATGCCAAACTGCACGGTATCGGCGTAACTGAAAATACTCATGCCAATACCGATATTGCCACTCTGGGGCACCCAGAACATCGGCTGTATCAGCTTGCTGCCAGCCAGATAGACCGGTTGGCGGGGGCCGGGCACGTTGGTGAGCACGGCGGAGGCTTTATTGCTGAGCATGTCCAGAGCCCGTCGCTCCAGTATATCCGGGCCGCGCCCGAACAGGTCAAGCAGGCTGTAAGTTACCTGCGCCTGGTAGGAGCGTTTCAGTCGATTCATGTTTTCCCGGACCTGCCGAAAACACATGATCGGATCGAGTACCTCGACGGGCAGGTTCACCAGTACCATTCCAAACTGGTTGCCCAGGGTATCGATCGGTTGATCCAGAGGCCTTAGGTTGAAGGGCACCGCCACCCTAATGCCGCATTCAGGAACCGGCTGTTGCTGTTCCGTAAAGTGGCGGCTCAGTGCTCCAGTGGCTACGCACATCAGAACGTCGTTAACCGTTCCTCCCAGGATGCTGGCGCATTGCTTTACCTCGGCCAGCACCAACGGCTCGGCCCAGCCTACTTTCTTTCGTCCTACCAGCTGGCGTTTCAAGCTGGTGTCGGGTTCAGACGGAGCAAACCCGAGTTTGACCAGATCCATGGCAATGGCGCCGGCGGCGGTCGCAAGCCTGAGCGGATAGTTAGGCTCTTCCCGTACCGAACTCACAAACAGTTTGGCTTGTTGCCAGCCGGTTTGCCCGCTATCGACCAGCCGGTGCAGAAAACGAGAGGCGGAACCACCTCGCGGATTATCGGATTTGCGCATACCGGCAATTCGCTCCAGTTTCGGCTCCGGCGTGCGGTCGGTCAGCGACATGAGAACCCGTGCCAGGGAGATGCCGTCGGCAATACAGTGATGAATCCGTACCAGAAGCGCTGCGCCATCCTGGTAGTTGTCAATGTAATGCATTTGCCAGAGTGGTCTGCGGAAATCCAGAGAGGTGCTGTTGAGGTCGCTGGCCAGCGCCTGCAGTTCTTTTTTTCCCGCTTTGCCGGG
>NZ_JACUUB010000088.1 GCF_014859525.1 Marinobacter sp. | reverse complement strand
GGTCATCGCCAAAGTTAAGTTGGTCATTTAAGCGCTTATCAATCTTCATTTGATTCGCTATCACCCGTTCGGCTCAACGTCCACAGCCCGGCATATTTGTTAAACGTCACCTGTCCATAAAGAACGGCCTGCAGATACCCGACCGGCCCGTCAAGAAAGCCAAAGCGAACAATATAGACTTGGATGAACGTCAGCAATCCGCGGAATGAGGCGTACATCAAGGTTCGTGACCGCTTACCCTGCCGGTGCTTCTCTTTAGATCCCAGCCAGGCGTATTGAGCGCCTTTCAGCAAGGCATGTCCGAAATCGCGATGGGTGTAATGGGTTAACCGGCCACGCAGGGTGCGCACGGAGCGGCCTTCCGGAATGAGAATGCGTTCGTGCACGAGCGCTTCGGAGAAGCGAACGCCCTCTCTTCGGAACAGGCGTAACGGGGCGCGCCCACTGCGGCCAAAGTCCAGTCGTTTGCCATAGATAGTGACTGCCCAAGGGAGCTTATAGGCGTCCGCATCGGGATCCGCCAGCACGTGGTTTATTTCCCGGGCAAGTTCAGGAGTAATGCGTTCATCCGCATCGATCGAGAGAACCCATTCGCCGCTCGCCTTCTCAAGAGCCCGCTGCTTCTGAATGCCAAAGCCGGGCCAATCAGTCACTTCCACCACGTCAGCGTATTGCCTGGCTATTTCTGCAGTGTTGTCTGTGCTGCCGCTGTCCAGAACAATGATCTCATCCGCAACGAGTCGAGCCGATTGCAGGCACTCGGCAATATGATCTTCTTCGTTCTTGGTGATTACAGTCGCTGACACCTTGACGGTCCGCTGCCGGGTGTATGACGCGGTTAGCTCATTAAACAGGGCTGTAGCTACCGCTGCCACAGTCAGTAAATAAAAGGTCAGGAACAGTGAACGGTCGAATGTCGCTTCGGTCAGACCAAATAACAAATATGCGGTTGGGATCATTGCACCGGCAACCGCAAGAATGGATACGTTTCGGTTGCGATCTGATTTTTGTCGGATAAACACAACAAATGGGACAATGAGTAGCAATGCCCAGCTCAAGACACCGACACTCCCCTTGGTCGCGGCCAGGTTCATAAGATCACTATGAGCGTGGCCTGTGCAGCAGCTCAGAAATGCCGATGATTCTTGAAGGCGTGCGGCTTTGTTATAGCCGCTGAGCCCGGCTCCGATTATGGGGCTTTCAGTGAATTGTTCCCAGGCAACACTCCAGGCCTGGAAACGCAGCTCGACACTGCTATCAAGCTCGCCTGCTTGAATGGCTTCAATACTATCGGTAAATCGGTCGCTGCTGAATGCGGAACCGAGACCGATCAGCACAATCAAAGCGAACGCCGCGAATTTCTTTTTCCCCGGAATCAGTAGAAGGAAAAAGCAAAGCAGAACTGGCAGTGCGACAAGATTACTTCTTGTCTGACTGGCCAACGCGATCGCTAATGCAGTGATGCCAAGGAGCATGGCCAAAGTGGCCAGTGTCTTCTGCCGGTTAGCATAAAAAAAGAAGCCCCCAAGCAGCGAGAATAGTGCGCAGAGAAGGGCAATGTTGCCAAACTGGATTGGATTGATGCCAGCACCGAAGCGGCTCTGAAGAACCTGGTTCAGATTCCATGAATGGGTGCTCAGCTCCCAGATAAATAGAAGAGTGATTACCGTCGAAGCAATCAACGCTGCAGTAAAAATAGTTTTTGCTCGCACGTTGGCACCGATGAGGGCGATGGCCAAGGGCCAAAACAGGATGAATCTGGCGTGGGTTTCCAGAGTTTTTCCGCCCTCGCGCCCAAAACCTTCGATCATCCAGCTTGCCACACTCGTCAGGACAAAGAACCAGAACGCAAAGTGAATCAGTCGAAGCTCTTTCGGTGTTTCCCAGCCCCGCTCGATGAGTGTTCGCGATTTGATGAGGTATCCGCCAATCAGGGCAAGCAACAGCACGCTTCCCGCGATCAGACTAGACGATACAAATGCTCCCGCCAGAGCCAGAAACAGCAGTGCTTGAGAAATATTCTGACGATTGATCATGCCTAGCAGGTCCGGTCGGGATAGTATGGGTTGATTTCTCCAGGCGGCCGGTGCCTCAGTCTCTTGTACTCCCACTGATACTGTTCCGGTGCCATGCGCACTACCTTTTCCACTGAGCGGTTCAGTGCGGTCGCGCCAGCGACGACATCAGCGTCGCCGTTGCCGGGTTCGGCTTCCGTCACGACGATTCGGAACCCGTCGCCGCCAGGCAAACGTTCGGCGTAGGTCACCAGAACATTGGCGCCGGTTTTTTGAATGAGTTTGTTGACCAGCGTCATGGTGCGTACTTCCATGCCGAAAAACGGTGCAAAGGCGTTGGTTTTGCCTCTGGGGGACTGGTCCGGGAGAATGCCCGCCACGCCACCTTCTTTCAGAATGCCCATCAGGCGCATCAGGCCTTTACGATCCCCGCGCACCAACTCAGAACCCAGGCGGCCCCGAACCCGGATCATGTAGTCCTCGAATTCCTTGATGTTGGGGGGGCTGTAGAGCGCGGCCATTTTGTAGCGGGAAGAGAAGAACAGCCCGGCCAGTTCCCAGTTCCCCAGGTGGGGCGCCAGCAGGATCAGACCCTTGCCGGAGGCGAGGGCGTTGTCCACCAGCTCGAGGCCTTCGGTGTCTTTGATCAGAGCCAGGCATTTTTCGACGGGCCATTCCCACATCAGCGGGATTTCCAGTGCCGTCATGCCGGTGTGCGCCATCGAGTCTCTGGAAAGCTGGTGCTGCTGTTCCGCGGACAGCTCTGGCAGGCAGATCCGGATGTTGGTGTCGGTGGTTTTGCGGGATCGGCCGCCGAGTTTCCAGGCCAGCAGTCCCAGCCATTTGCCAATGAACTGAGCGGCACCCAGAGGTAAGGCGCCGGCAATCCGCAGGAAGCCGGCGATCAGGAAATACTTCAGTTTGCTCATGACCTGCCGTACCGATCCTCGAAGCGCACGATGTCGTCTTCACCCAGATAGGATCCGGACTGCACTTCAATCAGTTCAAGGTCAATCACGCCGGGATTTTCCAGAGAGTGGACCTGGCCAACCGGAATGAAAGTGGACTGGTTTTCGGTCACCAGATAGGTTTTTTCACCGTTGGTGACTTTGGCGGTGCCGCTCACCACGATCCAGTGCTCGGCGCGGTGATGGTGCATTTGCACCGACAGCTTGGCGCCAGGCTTTACCGTGATGCGCTTCACCTGGTAACGGGTGCCGTTGTCGATGGAGTCATACACCCCCCAGGGCCGGTACACTTCCCGATGGTTCATGTGCTCGTGGCGACCATCACTCTTGATGCGCTCAACCACTTTCTTGACGTCCTGCACCTTGTCCTTGTGGGCAACCAGCAGGGCGTCTTTGGTTTCGATAATCACCAGATCATTGACCCCGACGGTAGCGACCAGGCGGTGTTCAGCCCGCACCAACGTGCTTTCGGTGTCGTGGGCGATGACATCACCGCTGAAGCTGTTGCCGTTGGCGTCTTTCTCGGACACTTCCCAGAGCGCGGACCAGGAGCCAATATCACTCCACCCAGCGTTCAGGGAAACCACGGCCGCGTTGCTGGTTTTTTCCATCACGGCATAATCGATGGAGTCTTCCGGGCATTCGGCAAAGATGCTTTCGTTGATGCGGGTGAAGTGCAGATCTTCACTGGCGTTGTCCACCGCGGCCTGGCAAATCGCCAGAATCTCCGGGCGGTGTTGTTGCAGCTCAGCCAGGTACTGGCGCGCGCCGAACATGAACATGCCGCTGTTCCAGAGGTAGTCACCGGAGGCGAAGTATTCTTCAGCGGTTTCCAGGTCGGGTTTTTCAACGAAGCGGTCAACACTGTAGCTGTTTTCGGCCAGTTCCGGCCCTTGCTGGATATAGCCATAACCGGTTTCTGCATGGCCGGGCACGATACCGAAGGTCACCAGTTTGCCTTGCCGGGCCAGAGGAATCGCTTGGCGAATACCCTGCTGAAAGGCGGCAACATCCTTAATCAGGTGGTCGGCTGCGAGCACCAACATCAACGGATCATCATCGTTATCGGCCGAGGCCTTCATCAGTTGCAGTGCCGCCAGCGCGATGGCCGGGGCGGTATTGCGGCCACAGGGCTCCAGAATAATGCGGGCATCTTTGTAGCCGGCCTGGCGCATTTGTTCGGCCGCCAGAAAACGGTGATCTTCGTTGCAGATCAGCAGCGGATCGGCTGATTCCATGCCATCCAATCGGGCAACTGTGAGTTGCAGCATAGACAGTCGGTCATCGGTCAGTTTCAGGAACTGTTTCGGGTTCAGTTGCCTGGACAGCGGCCAAAGGCGTGAGCCGGTGCCTCCGGCCATGATGACGGGGTGAATCATATGTGCACTCCGGGCGGTTAAATGGTTGCCAGTCAGGCTAAAAGTCATTGGTTGGATATGTTAACACGCAGAACTTGTCAGTTTTATCTTAAGCGTTGGAAATCTTCCCAGGACAAGCCTTCGCTGTGTTGTTCCCAGGCCAATCGTTTTCTGAACCTGTCGATCTTTCTGTCGAGATAATGCGAGCTCCAACCCGGCACGGACGCCAATGCCCGGGGGATGGTTGGAGCTCCCAGACCATCCACCAGAAATAATTGGGAGCGGCCACTCCGGTCCGTGACAACCAGGTTATGAGGGAGCAGATTTCTGGTGAGTATTCGCGTTTGTTTCAGCCAGTCGAGAAATTCTCCGATGCCTTTTTCCAGTTCTGGTGTCAGGCCATGATCTTGCATCACTGTTTCGAGCGTTGGCGCAACACTGCCATCAGCACGGCGAATCAGTTCGCTGTCGTTGGCCTCGCCAAGGGAGGTTTGCACACGTCCATAGAACCTTGGAAGATGCGCCCAGACAAGGTTTTCAAGCCCTGTAGCGAGCAGCTCTCGTATCGCATGCTGATTGTGCGCGATGATCTCCTGGGTGTTATCGTTGAGCCGATTGGTCCCTAAAAGCTGCTTGAGACGCGATTGCCTTTGGGCGCGGGCTGCAATATTTTCCGGGCGAACGATCTTCAGGCAGCGGGCTGAATCTAAAGGGTGTTCGTAACACAGGCGATTGTAGCCCTGTGCGAACGGCAACTGGTTAGACAGATCTAGCATGGTTTCATTATTTGAGGCGAAAGAGTGAATCGGGCAATAGCATACGGGGATTGCAACACAGAAGGGCTTAAAGGTGAACGTTTCCTTTTATGGCCTGAGATTGTTTGTGAATCGGTGGCGTTGGAATTAACCAATTGCGGCCACACCATGAGCACGACTCGGGAGCTGCTTGAGTACAATCGTACTTTCCCCGCTTCCCAATACGCGGTTGCTTTCGTCCAATATGGCCTGGTGGACTCCTGGCTGACGTTTCGTGGGGCGCCCTATGTGCTTTATTACCCTGATTACCCCCTGCGTAAAATGGCCCGAAAGCTCGTTAAAAAGCTCAAGAAGCTGGCGCGGGTGTGGCAGTTGCAGAAGAGGTTGGGTGCCGTTGAGCAGGTGCCGTTATCAGAGTACACGGATAACCTTCATAAAGTGATTTCATCGGCGCCCCAGACCCGGTTTGTCCTTGTTGCAACGGCGCCCAATCTGGACGAGCCCCGGAACCCGAGGATCAAGGTTTACAATGAAGCCTTAGCCCGGATTGCGGAAGCCTGCGACCATGTAATGTATGTGGATATTTATGAGGACATCTGGGCGCATCGCGACATCACTCTCATGGAGGACGGTACTCACCTCACAGCTGCGGGGCATGAACGGATTGCGGCGAAGATTATTAGCGCACTCAAGGACGTTCAGCGATAGCTTTTTGATAGACGTTTAGCGTTTGCCTGGCCATGGTTTTTAGCGAGAGCTTATCAGCAGCGAATGTCCGTGCTTCGGTCTGTTCCGAGGCCAAAGATGACGTGTCTTGCCTTAGCAAAGCAGCAAACCGCTTCGGGTCTTCACCATGGAAGATATGCTTTTCAGGCAAGACTTCATTGGCGATGGGGACGTCGGTTGAAATCACGGGTTTGCCGAGCAATAGCGCTTCAGCACATACATAAGAAAAGCCTTCCCTTTCAGAACTGATCACCACACCATCGGCCGCCGCCATCAGTGCGGGAACATCGGTGCGGAAGCCAAGCAGTTTGACTGTGCCTGACTGGCAGGTTGAGCTGATCAGGTCAGCAAGTCGCTGCCGCTCAGGTCCATCGCCCGCTATGAGCAGTGTTCCCGGGCAATGTTGAAAGGCTTTGATGAGAAACTCGAAACCTTTGACTGGCACCAGCCTGCCCACGGCTAACCAAACCGGTCTTTCTGTTTCTGCCGGAAGCAGGGCTGGCGCCTGGGGAATAACCGAAACGCCATTGTAGATGACCGTAACGCCCGGTTGGGCGATGTCTGTTGCGAGAGCCTGACTGACGGCGATCAGCTGGTGAAACGTATCGGCTCTGGGATAACGCGATTTGAAGCCGTGAATGGTCGCCACTCGCATCCGGCCCTTCGTAAAAGGTGCCAGCCGCTGAAGAACGAAGGCTGCTTTCGTGCCCTGCGCATGAACAACATCGAAACCGCTGGCCCGAATCAGGCGAAGGACGGTGAGTAGCAGAAAAGGAGAGTTGCGTGAACCACCGGTATCCAGTGCCTGAGTTTTTACCGTTGGTTCAATGCCTGAGAGATGCTGTGATGCAGCGGCCAACGTTACTGAGTGGCCCAGTCCTGCCAGCTCGCAGGAGAGTTCCCGGGCGTGTTTTTCCATACCGCCGACACCGGAACTGTCCGAGAGCATCAGCATCAGAATGTTCACAGAGCAAGTTCCTGCCGCGCTGCCACCAGGTTTTGATAGACGGCAAGGGTCGCCTCCGTCTGCGTCCGCAATAAAAACCGCTCCGGCAATTCAATCTCCGGCCGGGGCTTATCCAGCAAGCCCAGTACTGTGCTCGCAAACGCTCCGGTATCATCCTGCGTCACAAGCCCGCTCGTGAAACAGGCCTGCAGGGTTTCTGCTGCACCTCCCCGGTTGTAGGCCACCACCGGCGTGCCGGAGGCTAAAGCCTCGGTAACGGTTCGCCCGAAAGGCTCGGGCTTGGTAGACATATGGCAGACCACATCGGCGAACAGGTACAGGTTGGTCATGTCGTTGCGCTGGCCGAGGAAGGTGACCTTATCGGTCAGGCCTAACCGGCTGCGCTCCTTTTCAAGCTCCTGCAAGAAGCGTTCTTTTCCCGGCTCGGCTCCGCCGACGATGATGCCGTGGCAGTCCGGCCGCTGGCGCACAATGCGGGCCATGACTTCCAGGTAGTCCAGCTGGCCTTTCCAGCGGGAGATGCGGCCGGGCATCATGATGATTTTCTTGCCAGCCAGTTGAGGAAAGCGGGACAGCAGTATGTCCAGCCACTGGTCGTTAATGGTTCGGTGGCGGAAGGCATCAATGTCTACGCCACGTTGAATGACGGTGAGTTTGCTCTCTGGCACCTTGAAGTTTTCCAGCACATAGGCCCTAACGCAGTTAGACACCGCAATTACGTGGTTGGCCTTGGCCATGATGGCGCTGTAGGGATTGACGGAGTACATGCCGTGGAAGGTAGAGACCACGGCGGGCTGTTGGTCGGCCGGCAGAGTTCTCAGGGCCAGATGGATAATCCACGCGGGCATTCGGGAGCGCACGTGAACAATGTCCGGCTGTAGTGCCTGTAACAGCTTGCGCATGGGCAGAATCTGTCCGAACGAGGCGGGCGTTTTGCGGTGAATGGGCATGTGGATATGGGTAGAGCCCTGGCCCCGAACCTGTTCCGCCATAGGGCCGCCGTTGGAAACCACATAGGACTGGTGTCCACGCTTGACCAGCTCGGCGGCAAATTCCACGGTGCCCCGCTCCACGCCGCCGCTGTAAAGCGCCGGAAGTGCCTGGAGAATCTTCATTGCCTGGCCTCCTTTCCTGGTGTTTGGAAAGCGGCCAGATAGTTGTCCGCCACCCAGCGGGCGGCGCGGTCGGCTTCCCAGAGTCGGTCATGTTTTTCAGCCTGTTCGGCCATCACGCTGGCGTGGTCCGCCCAGTGTGCAACCAGCCCCCGCTCAGCCAGGCGCTTCACTCCGCTCGCTACGCGGCTGTTGGAGTGGGCGTTCAGGTTCAGCAGGCCGGTGGGCACACCGGAGGTGGCCGCCTCGCACACCATGGAAATGCTGTCCGGTGTTACCCAGACGGCGCGGGATGCGGCGAGCTGATGGCTGAGCCAGTCATCGTGGGTGCGGGAGTGCTGCACCACAGAGATTTTCAGGCCTTGCAGCTCCGCCAGTCGCTCGGAGGTGATCGCCGGCGTGCGCCGGGAGTCGCTGATGGTCCATCGCCATTGCGGGTAGCGTGCGATAAGGTCACTGACTTGGGATGCGATGGCATCGTCGTCCCAGTCGTAATGTTGGGATGGTCCGCCCACCAGGACCAGCGCTTCTGGCTTGCTGGTCAATCGTGCCAGTGGTGTGACGGCGTTAATCACGCCTTCGGTCAGCAGGGTATTGCGGCTGGCTTTCACGCCATCATGGGCAGGAATAATGGCGCCATTCACCCAGCCGAGTGGAAAGCCGGGCTTCATCAAAACCAGTGTTTTGGCTTTGCGGTATCGCCTGAGTGCGAGCAGCAGGCGGTGGGTGCCGGTGCCGGCGGCGATGATCAGGTCCGGGCCCGGCAGGGTGGCGTCCATGGCCGGGGCAACACCCAGCAGCGCGCGCCACAAAGGCACAGGGTATTCGGTGGCATTGATCCAGTACTGGCTGGCCCCGGTGAGTACACGCAAGCGGTTGATCAGTCCCTTGAGCTGATTTTTGTGGCCGGGCTTGTTGTCGGTTACTAGCCAGATAACGGGTGCCTGCGCGTCTGTGCCCACAATGTGCTCCTTGTGTTATTTCTTGCGCTCATAAAATCCGGGGTCATCCGGGTCTGGTCGGGTTTTGAAACGTCGGTGCATCCACAGATACTGATCCGGCGCCGTGCGGATTGCCTGCTCAATGGTGGCGTTGGTGCGGGTGGCATCCTGCAGGTCGTCACCACTCGGAAAGTTGTCCAGGGTCGGATGAAAGTAGATGTCGTAGCCGGGCTTGTCGTCCCGACGGAAGTGGCTGAACGGCAACACCTTACAGCCGCTGCGCTCGGCAATGCGGGAGGTGGCGGTAATGGTGCCCGTCGGGATTCCGAAAAATGGTGCAAACACGATGTCTTTGCGGCCGTAATCCTGGTCGGTGGCGTACCAGACCATGCGGTTCTGTTTCAGGCTGCGGAGCAGGCCGCGAAGGTCTTTTGAACCCAGCACATTGCCATACCGGCGGCTGCGGGCCCGGGTCATTACGGCGTTCATCAGCGGGTTGTTATGGTCCCGTTGCATGACGTCGGATTTGACGTACTCGGTTGCAAGAGCGCCGCCCAGGTCGAGCGTGCTGTAGTGGCCGCCGAGCAATAACACGCCCTGACCGGCTTCCAGTGCTTTATGGTAATGCTCAAGGCCGTGAACCCGGGTGATGTTTTTAAGTTTTGCCGGGTCCCGGAACCAGGCGATACCGATCTCCATAAGGCCAATGCCAT
>NZ_JACUUB010000087.1 GCF_014859525.1 Marinobacter sp. | reverse complement strand
GCGGAATGAGCCCGGCCAATTCGACTGGCAGGGCTCGTATTGTGTAGGCGGCAAGCGTCATTGATTGCTGTCAGCGGGCGGTGTAGCCGCCGTCGATGACCAGTTCGCTACCTGTGACAAACTTGGATTCGTCTGACGCCAGGTACACGATACCCCAGGCAATATCATCCGGCTCGCCCATGTGACCCAGGGGATGCAGTGAGGCCGTCGCTTGTCTGGCTGCTTCCGGATCTTCCGTCGACTGCAAATGATGCTCAACCAACGGCGTCCAGATAAAGCCCGGGTGTACGGAGTTTGCCCGTATCTTGTCCGCCGCGTAAAGCAGCGCATCGGTTTTGGTCATCAACCGAACCGCGCCTTTGGAGGCATGATACGGAGGTATGTCCGGCGCACTCACCAAACCATAGATTGATGACAGGTTAATCAGGCTGCCACTGCCGGCTTTCTTCATGTGCGGAATGGCGTGTTTGGTACAGAAGAAAACGCCTTTTACGTTCACTGCCTGTACCTTGTCCCATTCTTCTTCAGTCAGTTCATGGGTCGGTTTATTGGGGCCAGCAATACCGGCGTTGTTAACCAGTACATCGAATTTGCCAAAACGCTCGGCGACACCGTCGATGGCCGCTTTAACCTGAGCCTCATCCGACACATCGCAATGCCAGTAACCAACCTGATAGCCCTTGTCACTGAGAGCGTTGGCCAAGGCTTCACCCTCTTTATCGAGAACGTCCAGAATACCAACCGCGGCGCCTTCCTCAAGCATCCTTTCTACTGCTGCTTTACCGATACCCAAGGCACCGCCGGTGACTGCTGCTACTTTTCCTTTCAATCTTGCCATGTCGATTTTCCCTTTAGTCCCTTAGTGAGCTTTTCTTTTTTTAGGATTGCTAACCCTGTATCGCTCCCGGTTTTTTAGCCAGTCGATAAGTTCAGCCACGGTCAGCGCGTCGTTATCTACCCCATCGAAATCCAGGCCTATCCCCTTGGCAGACTGGCGAACCACGTGTGCGGTAAGCACTCGATGGCCCAAGTCTTGCTGTTCAGGATAGCGGAAAGCCAGTTGAATGGTCTGGTTTAACCGGATACCGGTGTAATCCGTGGCGACAAACAAGCCGCGCCGTGACGCGTCCTGAATTTCACCAATGGCTACCGGAACGCCTCGTTTGTAAACCAGGATAGACAACTCCCCTCCAGTGCGGTGGCTCAGTCGATGTTCCATTGTTCTGCCCCCCCTGCCTATTTTTAACGCATTACCGTCTCAGAGATGTTACACACCCTATTGGTCGTTATAGTTGATTATATTTTGGCGCATTTTGATGCCGATCAAAAAACGATCAATCAGCATAATTACCGTCCGTACAGGTTCACCATCTCCTTGATCGATTCAGTGCTAGCGCGCTCCAGATAGTTGTCGGGAAGTTGCCAAATCCAGTTGTTTGTCGTGGTACCCGGAGTGTTGAATCGGGCGTCTGAATCCAGGCCAAGCAGATCCTGCATGGGAATAATGACCAGTTTTGAAACCGAACCAAGCGCGGCCTGAACAATAGGCAATGGCTGGCAATCATCGCCGGTGCGAAGGTAGCGATTAACGTAACTCCGTGTATTGGCATCCAGGCTCCGGTACCAGCCAAGGGTGGTATCGTTATCGTGAGTGCCGGTGTAAACCAGATCCTCTTCTTGGTGGTTGTGCAGCAAGTGCGGGTTGCTGGCGCTGCCGTCAAACCCGAATTGCATCACCGTCATGCCCGGCAAACGGAACCGGTGCCGGAGCGCCTCGACGTCTGCCCCGATCACCCCCAGGTTTTCTGCAATCAATGGGAGATCTGGCAACTGCTCGAAGCAGGCTGACAAAAAGGCCTCTCCGGGCCCGGCCATCCACTGCCCCAGGATTGGCCTTGGGTCTGCTGCGGGTATTTCCCAGAACGCCTGTAATCCCCGGAAGTGGTCAATTCTCAACAGGTCAAACTCTTCCCGCTGGCTGGCAAGACGTTCTACCCACCATCGGTAATTCTGTTTGGCCATGGCGGTCCAGTCGTAGAGTGGATTACCCCAGTGTTGGCCCTCTGGTGAGAAATAGTCCGGGGGTACCCCAGCCACCACGACTGGCTGGCCATGGGTATCCAGCCTGAACACATCCGGATTGGCCCATACATCTGCGCTGTCGTGAGCAACAAAGATTGGAATATCGCCGAATAACAGCACGCCCCGGTCGCGGGCGAACCGGCGCATGGCCTGCCATTGCGCGTGAAACAAAAACTGTTCAAAACGAACCTGCTCTACGGCCCCCCGGTGCTGATCCCGAAAGGTCTCAAGAGCCGAACTTTCCCTTTGTCGGAGAGGTTCTGGCCAGTCGTACCAGGCCATGCCTTCCAGTGAGTCCCGAATCGCCACAAAAAGGGCAAAATCATTCAGCCAGTGACTATGGTTGCTGACAAACTGCTCCCAGGCTTCATGATTAATACTGGCACTCGCCTGATACTTTCCCCCATAAAAACGTTCACCCGCTATGGCCAGGGAGCTCGCACGGCTTTGCCGCTCAAGATCCTCCATGGTCAGCAAACCTGGTTCTAGCAGCTCAGCCAGATCGATAAAGTCCGGGTTGCCGGCATGAGCAGATAACGACTGATAGGGCGATAAGTCAGCGTGTGTAGGGCCTGTTGGCAGCGTCTGCCAGATTGTCATCCCCGCATTCGCCAGAAATTCAGTAAATCGCCGGGCCTGGTGCCCTAACTTTCCGTAGATTCCTGGCAAGGCTGTCGGGTGCAATAGCACCCCTGCCCGGCGCCTGGAAAACACAGGAATCGGGGCCAGCCGGTCGCTCATTCCCCAGCTCCCGCATCGTGTCCCGGTCGCATGGCGCCACCCCGGGCAGGTTCCCCCCCGCCCTGGCTGAGTGGCTGGGATAAACTGGCCGGTACCGGATAACCAATGGTTCTGTAAAGGCTGGTCAAATGCTGACGATACAGGTGCTCAAAGTCACGAACGACGGCAGCTGGATTGTAATCACCAAACCACCAGAACCAGTCGGAGCCCTCACAAAGCCCAAGTTGCCGGCTGGCTTTTTCTCTCTGTTCGACAGACAGGTCACCGCTGTCTATAGCTCGATCAAAATGCTGCTTGGCTTCGCACAGCAGATCCCAGGCCCGGTTCTTGTCGGGATCGCCAATCCAGGTTGAAAAGGTGCCATAAATCCAGCTGCCGGCCACCAGGTGTGGAAGTCGAGCGGGCTCGCACACGGGCTGCTCCAGCAAAGCGTTGTAGGTGGTCAGGCGCAGGCTGCTATGGTTTTCCAGAACTCGGTAAAGTTCGTCCAGAAAGTAGTAACCGTTTTCCGGATAGTATTCCCAGGCATTTTCGCCATCCAGAATCACCGAAATGACCGGCGTTTTATCCGGTTTATTCTCGATCGCAATATTTTCAATATGGTGTACCAGATCACCGACGGCGTCTTCCGCATGCCACTCCGAATAGGTAAAGCCAATCAGGTCAGACAAACCGTCATCGCGGAAAAACACTGTTAGCGGTTCTTCGGCAAACTGAAATGGCTGATGTATGCCGGGATTCTTCTTTAATCCATGTTGCTCCTGCGCCAGCCTGATGCTGTTATGGGCAACCGAGTCACCACTGGCGCTCCATCGAAAACCCTGTTGCGCTAACAGTGAAAGTGTCTGCTGGCTCAGAGCGCCTTCGGAGGCCCAGCAGCCGACCGGTTGTTCTCCGAAAAACCGTTGAAAAACCTGCCGGCCTTGTTGCAAGTGCCAGGTCGCCCTTTCTGTTCCGCCAGCGTATTGCGCATGCTCCGGCATCGCGATATCCGGGATCGCCTCGCGGGCGGATTCCAGGTCCTGTAGCAAAGGCAAAATGGGGTGTGCCCAGGGGCTCATGGCCAACTCAACCTGACCTGTCTTTGCGAGGTGCCGGAACCTTGGCCCAAGGCTGGACATCAACTCCGCAATGATATCGAGCAAGGCACGACGGTCTTCCATGGAAAACTGGTGGCCTTTCTCCTGAAGGCTCTGTATCAGTGGATGGCTTCGGCGGACAGTTTCGCCCATCCAGCCCAGGTGGTACCACACCAACAAATCGGCGAGGAACTGGCCGGAGATATAACGCTGCATGTCGGGCCGGGTTCGGTAAAATCCTGCCAGTTCGGACAACCGTTTGTACGGGGTAAAACGCTTGATAATCCGATCAGCGTTGGCTCTCAGGCATTTTTCGATCAGCTCAAGAAAGCCTGGCGAACCCGGCTCCGGCAACGAGTCACTGACCAGCGCCGCAAGCACTGAGTCACCGATTGGGGCGCTGCTGTGTCGCCAGCGTTCAATCTGCATGAGGTACTCTTCAATCTGCTCCAGCAAAACCGGCGCAAAGTTGACCACAGCACGGGCATCAGGGTGGGCCTCCAAATGACCGGCCATATCTACGTAATCCTTGATGCAATGCAAGTACACCCAGGGGAACATAAACTCGCCAGAGCCTTGATCCTGATAGACCGGTTGATGCATGTGCCAGCACAGCACCACCGGAGTTCGCTGATCAGAGGCCATGAGGATAATCCTGCCCGAGCATCTCGGGGGTGACCAGAACGACCCCTTTCGGGGACACGTGGAACCGACGTTCATCTGAGGCCCTGTCATAACCTATTCGTGTTCCTTCGGGTATGCGACAGCCCCTATCAATCACCGCTTTCCGGATTCGGCAATGGCGCTCAATCTCCACATCCGGAAAGATCACTGAATCTTCTATTGAGGTGAAAGAGTGCACGCGAACCTGGGAAAACAATAACGAATGGCGAACCTTAGCGCCCGACACAATGCAACCTCCGGCCACCATAGAATCCACGGCGGTGCCGCGTCGGTTTTCGTCATCGAAAACAAACTTGGCCGGTGGGAGCTGCTCCTGATAGGTCCATATCGGCCAGTGGGAATCGTACAGATTCAACTCTGGGCTGATGTCGATCAGCTCAAGATTGGCCTGCCAAAGCGAATCGACAGTGCCTACGTCACGCCAGTAAGCAACCTTGTTGTTGACGGGATCACGGAATGGAAACGCGGCTACCCGCAATCTCCGGATAACCGACGGAATGATATCCTTGCCAAAATCATGGGACGACTCGCCATTCAGTTGATGATCTTTCAGCAGTTCGTCAAAAAGCACCTTGGTGCTGAACACATAGATGCCCATTGAGGCCAGCGCTTTGTCCGGTTTGCCAGGCATGGTCTTGGGCTTGTCTGGTTTCTCTTCAAACTCGGTGATGATGAGTTCCTCATCCACAGACATAACGCCAAAGGCCGTTGCATCCTCAACCGGGACTTCGATGCAGCCGACGGTAATATCAGCATCCCTTTCAACATGGGCTGCCAGCATGGTGCCGTAGTCCATTTTATAAACATGATCACCGGCCAGAATCAGCACATACTCCGGGTTGTGACTTTTTATGATGTCGAGGTTCTGCAAAACCGCATCTGCGGTGCCTTCATACCAGGACGTTTCAATGCGCTGCTGTGCAGGTAACAATTCAACAAACTCCCCGAGTTCTCCTCGCAGAAATCCCCAACCTTGCTGGATATGCCGAATCAATGAATGCGATTTATATTGGGTAATCACGCCAACCTGGCCAATGCCTGAGTTGATGCAATTCGAGAGTGGGAAATCAATGATCCTGAACTTACCGCCAAAAGGTACGGCCGGCTTGGCACGCCATTTGGTGAGATCATAAAGACGGGAACCCCGGCCTCCGGCAAGAACCAGGGCAAGGGTTTGACGGGTTAGTCGACTAACAAAACGCTGTGAAGTTTGCATGGCAGCTTCCCTGAAAACCAGAGTGGTCTTCTACCCTCTTCTGGCTTTATGAAGAGGGAATCGACAGAACTTTGACATCGGTACTAATATTAGAACACTACCATGAGATTGTGACGCATAATTGTCTTGGATCATTTTTTGAACAGCCGCGAAGGCGTCCAATGGTGGCAGCCTTAACCAACCATTCTGACCAGGAATCTTAGGTCTATGGAAAGCCCTGCCCTGAGCGAGTTTGATCTTCACTTGTTCGCCGAAGGGCGCCACTGGCACATATACAATGTGCTGGGCGCTCATCCACTGACCTATCGTGGTATCGAGGGTGTCCGCTTTGCGGTCTGGGCCCCCAATGCGACATCGGTCAGCGTTATAGGCGACTTTAATGACTGGCAATCGGGCCACCACCCAATGCAGCTGAACGCTGCGTATGGTGTTTGGAGTGTATTTTTGCCGGATATCCGCCCGGGCGCCCTGTATAAATATGCCATCGCGACGAACCGTGGCGAAGTTATCAAATCAGACCCCTATGGACAGGCTTTTGAGTTAAGGCCCAATACCGCAGCGGTTGTGACGGAGCGCGGGCGATATGCCTGGGGCGACGGCGACTGGATAGAACGGCGTAGCCGGTTCGACTGGCAACATCGTCCGATTTGCATTTACGAAGTTCACCCGGGTTCCTGGCGTCACCATGGTTCCGGGCGTTGGTTGAATTATCGGGAATTAGCGGAACAGCTAATTCCCTATGTTCAGGAAACCGGTTTTACCCACATCGAACTGCTGCCAATTACTGAACACCCGCTGGACGAATCCTGGGGTTATCAAACTACCGGCTATTACGCGCCGACCAGTCGTTACGGGACTCCGGATGATCTCAGATACCTGATTGATCAGTGTCACCAGAATGACATTGGCATCATTCTGGATTGGGTGCCCGGCCATTTTCCCGATGATAACTATGCTCTTGGCCGCTTTGACGGTACTGCGCTGTATGAGCACGAGGACCCCCGCCGTGGGCGACACCAGGACTGGGGAACCCTGATCTATAACTATGGCCGGCATGAGGTTCGGAATTTTCTGATTGGCAGCGCCCTGTTCTGGCTGGACACGTTTCACATAGACGGCCTGCGGGTGGATGCCGTGGCCTCCATGCTTTACTTGAATTACTCCCGACAGGAAGGTGAATGGCTGCCGAATGAACATGGTGGCCATGAGAATCTTGAGGCGGTTGAGTTCCTGAAAGATCTTAACCGGGTTTGCCAAAGCCGTTTTCCCGGCGCTCTGATGATGGCAGAGGAATCGACATCCTGGCCCTGGGTGACCCGCCCGCCGGAAATCGGTGGACTGGGCTTTAACCTCAAATGGAACATGGGATGGATGCATGACACGCTGCATTACCTGCAACAAGACCCGGTTTACCGGCAGTACCATCACGACAAACTCACCTTTGGTTTGATCTACGCCTACACTGAAAACTTCCTGTTGCCGCTCTCCCACGATGAGGTGGTTCACGGTAAATCCAGCTTGTTACAGAAGATGCCGGGAGATGAATGGCAGCAGAACGCCTCGCTTCGGTTGTTGTTCAGCTACATGTATACCTACCCGGGTGCCAAGCTTTTATTCATGGGGGGGGAATTCGGTCAGCGCCGTGAATGGAGCGAGAAACGAGAACTCGACTGGTACTTGCTGGAGCATGAAGAGCATCGTGGCATTAAAACACTGGTGCAAGACCTCAATGGCCTATATCGCGGCGAACCGGCCCTCCATGGTCGCAACTTCAGCAGTGAAGGCTTCGAGTGGATTGACTGTCACGACTCACCACAGTCCGTCATCAGCTATCTTCGCAAGGGCGGTAAAGAGGGAGAAATCCTGGTGATTGTCATTAATTTTACCCCCATTCCGCGGCATCATTACCGAATCGGGTTACCCCGGGGCGGTGTCTGGCGTGAAATCTTCAATTCGGACTCCGAATACTACGGCGGCAGCAATCTTGGCAATCCCCTGCCTCTGCACGCGGATGATCAACCCTGGATGGCCCGGCCCCATGCCGCTGACATCACCTTACCGCCGCTAGGCTTGATAATCCTGCGAGCCACATCATGACCCGTATTCTGTTTGTGACCAGTGAAGTGTTTCCGCTGGTTAAAACCGGCGGACTGGCAGATGTCTCCGCCAGCCTGCCGGAGGCATTGTGCAAACTCGGTCTGGACTGTCAGATCCTGTTGCCCGGTTATCCTGCCGCCTTGAAAGCCGCCAGGGAGATGGGTTCGCGCCGGAAAACCCGGTTCCGTTATGGTCAATATGACGTTGCACTCTGGCATACCCGGTTGCCAGGCACGGCAGTCAGTTTGTGGCTGGTTGATTGCCCGGCACTGTTTGATCGCTGCGGCGACAGCCCCTATCAGAATGAGGAAGGCGAAGACTGGTGGGATAACGCTCACCGGTTTCATCTGTTTGGTCGGATTGGTGCCATGTTGGCACTCGGTCAGCTGGGATTGTCGTGGCAGCCCGATATAGTGCATTGCAATGATTGGCAATCCGGATTGGTCCCGGTCTTTCTTGCCGATGCTCAACATGCCCCCAAGATTGTTTTTACCATCCATAACCTCGCCTACCAGGGACTGTTCTCACAGGAAACCTTTCGCGCGCTGGGCCTGCCGGACTACCTCTGGAGGTTCGAGTTTCTGGAGTTTCATGAGCAGCTGTCCTTCATGAAAGGCGGTTTGGTGTTCAGCGATGCCATTACCACGGTTAGTCCCTCCTATGCCGATGAAATCCAGACACCATGGTTTGGTTACGGGCTCGATGGTCTATTGCGACATCGTGCAGGTCATTTGACCGGCATTCTCAACGGCATCGACACCCGAGCCTGGGATCCGGAGCAAGATACCTGGTTGGATGACCACTATGGCCCAGGGAATCTGGCAAACAAAGCTCAGTGCAAAGCCAAGCTCAAACAAGAGCTCGGCCTGGCGGCCGGCGGAGCGCCGCTGTTCGGGTTTGTGGGGCGATTAGTGGAACAAAAAGGGCTCGACTGGTTATTGGCGGTGCTTCGGCCCCTGCTTGAACAAGGCTGCCAGTTTGCCCTGTTGGGCGCAGGCCAGAATCACTATCAGGAAAGGCTGCGTGAACTGGCGCAAGAATGGCCCCGGCAATTGTCGCTGACACTGGGCTATAACGAGGGGCTGGCCCACCGGATTACCGCCGGCAGCGATATCTTTTTAATGCCGTCCCGGTTCGAGCCCTGCGGTCTGAACCAAATGTACAGTCTGCGCTACGGCACCCTTCCGGTTGTTCATGGCGTTGGTGGGCTGAACGATACGGTGTTTGATCCGTGCGAAGAACGCCAGAACAAAGCCAACGGATTCGTTTTCAGGGAACCGACGCCAGACGCCTTCCTGGCCGCTATTCAGCGTGCCCTGATCGCCAAAGCCAACGTTAAAACCTGGCGCCGGTTGCAAGACAATGCCATGGCAGCGGACTACTCCTGGAAGTATCGAGCAAAAGAATACGCAGCCCTCTACCAAAATCTGTTAGCCGGCGACAGCCGGCTCCACGCCGATTAATGCAATGTCCATGGCCGCAAGGAGGTCATCATCATGCACAAGGCAACCGAATTCCGGTTGGAAGCCCGCCCCCACATCCCGGAGGCCATTGAACGACTGGAGATTTTGGCCAACGACTTGTTCTACAGCTGGGATCATGGGGTTCGCAGCCTGTTTGCCCGGATCGATTTACAGCTCTGGCAGAAGGTAGAGCACAACCCCAAACTGTTCCTGCGCAGAGCGTCGCAAGTTCGATTGAATGAGGCCGCTGAAGACCGGGC
>NZ_JACUUB010000017.1 GCF_014859525.1 Marinobacter sp. | reverse complement strand
ATGACGGCGTACTCACCAATGTTCACGGATGTACAAAGAATCCACGATTAAAGTTACCCCAGCCGCGGCACGTCCATCTCCAAAACACAGAGGTCAGAGTAAAACCTGTGACCAACTCACAGGTCAAAGGTTTTCAGACAGGATATCAGGAAGAGGAGTTCTTGGAACGAAGAAACACACCACAAGACTTACACTGGTCAGGCGCCATGAGCTTTGCCTGCCAGCCAATCTTCACACCGCACGCCGGACAATGCAGCCGCAACTGAAGCACCACAATCGGTGCCACCAGCAACACCAGTAGAAAACCGAGCGAGCCCCACTCATCGCCACTCGAAATCCCCAACTGACTGCTGAACACCAGCACCAACGTTAGCGCCACAAACGCAAATACAAAATAATTCCGGTTCCACCGCTCCCAGCGGCGAATCTTGGCATCCTGCTCCGGAGACAAATACTTAGACGACATACGCGTTACCCAGTAAAAAGCCTGCCTAGAATTTTGGGGTGATCAACCACTCATTACAAATCGGAACTTACCGAATACCCGGTAAACAGAATACCCTCGTTAAGTGCTGTCTCCAGATCCGCAGCGGGAATTGGGCGACTGATCAGATAGCCTTGCGCCAGATTACACCGATGTGCTCTCAGGAAATTCAGCTGGTCTTCTGTTTCTACGCCCTCAGCCACCACCTGAATGCCCAGGTTGTGGGCCAGATTGATCACCGCCCGGGTAATCACCGCATCATCATGCCGATCGGTCACATGGGTAATGAACGAGCGATCGATCTTCAGTAAATCCACCGGGAAATCGCGCAGGTACCCCAGAGACGAATAGCCCACACCAAAATCATCAATGGCCAGTTGCACACCCAGCTCACGCAGCTGCGCTAACTGGTTCAGGTTGTGTTCAATGTTCTGAATGAAAATTTCTTCCGTCAGCTCAACCTCAAGCTTGCCAGGGTCAATGTTCTCAGACGCCAGAGCGTCACGAACATGATCAATCAGCGATTCATCATCCAGCTCCCGGCCCGATAGGTTGACCGCTACCCGCAGTTGCTCACAGGGTGTGTTGCGCCACTGTGCGAGCTGGCGACAGGCGGCCAGAACCACCCAGCGACCAATCTCGGTGATTCGCCCGCTTTCCTCTGCCAGCGGAATAAACTCGATAGGTGCCAGCAGCCCCCGGCGTGGGTGCTGCCAGCGAATCAGCGCCTCTACGCTCTTGATCTCGCCCGTCGCCAAGTCGAGCTGGGGTTGATAGAACAACACAAATTCATTGTTGGCCAGAGCCTGGCTCAGATCCTTGTCGAGTTCCAGGCGCATAACCTCGCGATCCTGCATGCCCTCGGTATAAAACTGATAGGTGTTGCGGGCCTGGCCTTTGGCTCTGTATAGCGCGATGTCAGCATTACGCATCAGGGTGTCGGCATCCAGGCCGCTCTGGGGATAGACCGCCACACCCATAGTGGCGGTTATGCTGTGAGCATCACCCTGAACCTCGAAGGGTTCCGCAAAGCATTGCTTGATCTGGCCCAGCAAATGGATAACGTCATCGATATTGTCCACCTGTTGCTGGCACAGCATGAACTCATCGCCGCCGGCATAAGCCACCAGGATCTTCTCATTACTGAGGCCGTTTAAACGCTCGGATACTTTGATCAGGAGTTCGTCGCCGAATTGATGGCCCAGAGAATCATTGAGCATCTGGAACCGGTCCAGATCAAGCATCACCAGACCGACCTGGCGCATCTGGCGATCGGCAATGTTGAGCGTATGGGCCAGGTCTTCCATGAAAAAACGACGATTGGCCAGGCCGGTCAGGGTGTCGGTGGACTCGAGCCGTTCCAGATCCACCTGCATGGCAACGCGCTGATCGATTTCCTGCTCCAGCTCGCGCCGGGTTTTCAGCAGGGCCTGATTGCGTTTCAGAATAAGTTGCACCAGCAGTGCTGTCAGTGCTGTCAGCAGGCCCATCATTACCAGGCTGGCGAAGGTCGTGCCGGGCCAATGGCTGCGCTGATTGCTGACCCAGGCCTGGCTGGGCCGTAAGGTTAGAGACCAGTCCAGGGTTGGCAGTTGTATGGGTAGGGAGTAAATAAAGGCCTGATCATTATCAACAGGTGAATCAAGAAGGTAGGCAGGTTCGCCGCTTTCCTGAATCTCAATCTGGAAGTGTTCAAGCACCCGACTGGTCAGCAGTTGTTCTGCCAGCACTTCCATTCGGAACACGCCGGCGATAAAGCCGTTATTGGCTTCGCCAGCCCCCACCGGGTAATAGATGACCATACCCTGGCCGCCCTGGCGCAGATCAATAATGCCCGAAAGGTCGTATGCTCCGGTGGCGGCGGCCTGTTCCAGAGCCTTTCGGCGCTGATCATTGTAGGCAACGTTATAACCAATCACATCCGGATTACCGGTCAGTGGCTCCAGCCAGCGAATGATGAAATGGCTGTCGACCCATTCAATCGCCTGGTATACACCGAAGTCGTTGAGGTAGTTTTGGGTGTCAAGGCGCCACTGCTGTTCCGGGGTTTCTGGCTCGACGTGCAGCCGGTTGGCCATGCGCCCGATGGCTTGAACATGCACCATGAACTCCCGCTCCAGATTGTTCGTCAGGGCGCGGGCTTCGTTGCGGAGGTTGGCTTGAATCTGATGACTGTCTTGTTGAATCAGGCCCTCACGGAGCCCTGCGGCAATGGCAAGAAAAACCACAAAGATCACCAACACAAACACCGGGCTCATCAGCCATCGTACAAAAAGTCTGGTGAGAGGTTCAGGTTTTTCCACAAGCGGCTCCGCTGGATTAATCGACAGGCTGAAGAGGGTTAACGGCCGGTCAGATCCGATTATGAGGCATTATCATGCGGTTTGGCCACGGAGTACTTCGAATTCTAGCGTATTGCGGGTCACGCGCGTGCTGAAGCCGGCACAACACCCAGCTTCGGGATCTCTTGTTTGGGGCAGCGGTCCATCACGACCTTTAATCCGGAAGCCTCGGCGCGCGCCGCCCCGGATTCGTTGATCACGCCAATCTGCAACCAGAGGACCGGTATTTTCTGCTCAATAGCCTGCTGGATTACCGCCTCAGTGCGTTCGGGTGCCAGAAACAGCTCCGCCATATCCACTGGCTCTGGTAACGAGGCCAGGTCGGCGTAAACGGTCTCGCCAAGAACTTGCTGGCCAGCAAGTCTGGGGTTAACCGGGATCACCCGGTAACCTTGCCGTTGCAGATAATCCATCACTTCGTGAGACGGCCGGTCGGTTTTTGCACTGGCGCCAACCAGTGCAATGGTGTGTACCGACTCAAGAATGGCTTTGATCTGATCAGGATGGTTGCTGGGCATGGATTGCGAATCTCAACGGATTAACGGTGGGCCTCAAGGCAAACGGAGACCGATTCGGCATAGCGTAACGCGTGTGGCTTGTCGATTTCTACCTGTGCCCACTGCACCGCCTGGTGCTCCATCACAATCGCGAGCACTTCGTGGGTCAGCCGCTCCAGCAGGGCGAACCGATTGCCGTCTACGTGACCGATGATTTGCTTGGTGATGGTTCGGTAGTTCAGGGCGGCCGAAATCTCATTGCGCACGATGGCTTCGGAAGCGTCATAACGAAGCGTTACGTTGATCACGACGTCCTGCTGGTTATTGATCTCTTCTTCTTTGATACCAATGTATGCGCGAAGTAAAAGGTTCTTGATCCTGACCCGGGCCAGATGATCTCCGGTCATATCTGCCATGAAACCCCCCTGAGGAATGGCGAAATCAACGATTGCTGCTGATCAGGTTAAGGAACTCACTGCGCGTAGCCTGGGACTTGCGGAACTGCCCCAGCATCATCGATGTTTTCATGCGGGAGTTCTGTTTTTCTACTCCCCGCATCATCATGCACATGTGCTGGGCCTCGATCACCACGGCCACGCCTTTGGCGTTGGTTACGCTTTCCACAGCCTCGGCGATCTGGCGGGTCAGGTTTTCCTGAATCTGTAATCGCCTGGCGTACATATCCACAATGCGGGCAAACTTGGACAAGCCCAACACCTTGCCTTGGGGCAGATAGGCAATGTGGCACTTGCCGATAAAGGGCAACATATGATGCTCACACATGCTGTAAAGCTCGATGTCTTGAACGACGACCATCTCATCCATGGCGGACTCGAACACCGCATTATTCACCAGCTCATTGAGATCCTGCTGGTAACCACGGGTGAGAAATTGCATGGCTTTGGCTGCTCGCATGGGGGTATCTTGCAGTCCTTCGCGGTCTGCGTTTTCGCCAAGGCCTTCGATGAGGGCACGGTAAAAACCGGCCAGCTCGTCCACAGGTAACGTCATAGTCTTTTCCGGTTGCTGTCTGATACAGGCGCAAGCTTAAGGGAATTTATAAGCTATCTCTACGCTTTACGCGGTCCTGGTCATTATGGACCAGTTCACGATAGCCATTTATCCATCTGGCGACCATTGCGGGTTTGCACTAAAGTGATTGGCTTTGATGGCGTGTCGGGACAGACAGATGGAACAGGTTATACCCGGGTCAGGAAGCAAGGCAGAACAACGTCAGGACACCTATACCCTTGAGGCCTGGCAGCAGGCAGGCAAATGGTTCAGCTACGATGGCCATGCCATTTTCAGCCGGATGGCCGGCATGGGTGAACCCTTGGTGCTTTTGCACGGTTTCCCCACCGCCAGTTGGGACTGGAACCGGATCTGGCCGATGTTGGCGTCGAGCTATCAATTGCTGAGTCTGGATATGCTGGGTTTCGGCTTTTCCGATAAGCCCCGGGATTATGCCTACAGCATAGAAGATCAGACGGATCTTGTTCAGGGCTGGGTTGAAGGGCTTGGCCTTACCTCGGTGCATTTGCTGGCTCACGATTACGGTTCCACGGTTGTTCAGGAGCTGCTGGCACGGGATCAGGATGGGGCTTTGCCCTTTCGGGTTGAGAGCGTTTGCTTGCTTAATGGCGGGTTATTTCCTGAGGTACACAACCCGTTGTTCATACAAAAGGTTCTGAAAAGTCCTCTGGGTGGTCTGATCAGCCGGGGGCTGACCCGCAGTGCGTTCGAGCGTAATTTCCGCCGACTCTTTGGTGATCGTAACCCGCCAATGCAGCAAGATATGGAAGACTTCTGGCATCTGCTAACCTACAACAATGGCAGGGGCATTTTGCATCAGCTGATCCAGTTTATGGAAGAACGCCGTTGCCATCGCAATCGTTGGGTTGGTGCGCTTCGGAATGCGTCACAACCTATGCGTCTGATTACCGGAACAGCAGACCCCGTCTCCGGTAGCGCTATGGCGCGACGTTACCGTGAATTGATACCTGCCCCAGACGTCGTTAGCCTCCGGAACGTTGGCCACTACCCACACTTTGAAAGCCCATGGGATGTGTTCTCGGCGTATCGGGATTTTCGTGCCAGCCTCGGTGACTGACGAGGCTCAGGGTGTTACACCGTTATCGGCAACGGGCGAGGTCAGATCGATCAGGGGCTCATCCGGGTCACGAGACGGGCGCGGAGCGTTGATCACCTGATTGCGACCTCTCGCTTTGGCCTCGTACAACGCCTGATCGGCACGATTCAGCCAAACAGACCAGGTTTCTCCCTGGTAGACTTCGGCAACACTGGCACTTGCTGTCAGTTTGATATCGTCCAGAAACGGCCTGGCGCTGATGCTGGTCAGTAATTGATGGGCAAGAGTGTCGGCGTCTTTCTGCCGGGTTTCCGGTAATACCACCATGAATTCTTCACCGCCGATCCGGAACAGTTTGTCGCTCTCACGCAGCCGCTTACGTAGCCGGCCCGTCATTTCTTTGAGTACACGATCCCCTGCCAGGTGCCCCCAACGATCATTGATGGTCTTGAAATAATCCAGATCAATCAGCACCAGGCTGGACACTCGCTCATAACGTTCGCGCATCTGGATCTGGCCGTTCAGAATATCGGCCAGCTGTGACCGGTTCAGGCATCCGGTAAGAGGGTCGGTGGTCGCCAGTCGGGTCAGCTCCTGCTGCAGACGACCCACCAACCAGGCAAAGATCATGGCGAACAGGCAACTCAGGCCCAGGGAGAAGGTAATTCGCCAGAAATCGGCCTCCGGAAACTTGAGAAAAGACACCACCGCCATCACGCCGACAAACACGATGTTGCAGGCAATGGCCTCTCGCAGCGGTAAAAGGAAAAACAGGGCAATGGCCGCAGGATAGGCCCAGTAAAGCCCGGCGTGCCCGTTGATGGAGGTGGAATAGGCGGCACAGATGACGGCCAGGATTGGAAACAGGCGCCCTTTCAGGAAATACACACCGCGAAGGCGCAACAACACAACGACTAATGCCGCGTTAACAAAGAACAGTATCAACAAGGCCGCCAGCAGCAGGTTGGCTTGTTGCCACTGGACGACGATAAGAGGGGCGACCGCAATGAACGCCCAGATGTGAAGGTGATACACCAGTTGGCGTTTGAATCCCAGAACCGCCAGGGTCGGGTTGGTAGCCATGGTATCGGGCGAGGCAAACAGATTCACAGCCTACTCCTGCGGTTCATGGCTGGGACACGTTGGTGAGACACCGTCAATTGCAGTCTAGCACGGAGTTGTTGGCTGGCCACTGCCGGTTTCGATAAACTCCGGGGACTGTAAAAGGAAGCTTTTGATGACCGCAATCCAGATGCCAATCCCCGCTCTGACTATTCGTGCCGGCCAACGAGCGCTGCAGCGTCTCAAAGAGAGACCACTTAGCCCTGCGGATATTCATGTTATTCCGGGCGCTGCTGGTGGCCCAAAAGCCTTGGGTCTTAGTGGCCTGGATAAGGCCATTTTCGGGGACTGGCTTCCTCAGGCCCCGCAGGCGCGGGTCCTGATTGGCTCGTCCATCGGTAGTTGGCGGTTTGCGGCCATTGCCTCATCTGATAATCCCAGGGCCCAGCTGTCGAAGCTGGCGGAACTCTATACCTGCCAACGCTTTGCCAAAGGGGTGAGTGCCGCCGAAGTGTCACGAAAAAGCGTGCTGTTTCTGGAAGAACTGCTGGGCGGGCGAGAAGACTATCTCCTGAATCATCCATGGTACCGCTTGAATGTGGTGGTGGTGCGAAGCCTGGGATTGCTGGAACACGATGCCCGGGGTCGTTTGGGGCTGGGCTTGATGAGTGCGATCAGTGCCAACATGGTCAGCCGACGTCACCTGAGCCGGTTTATGGAGCGGGGTATCGTGCACGATGCCCGTATCAAAACACCGATTGCAAAGCTGGTGGATTTTCCCCGTCACGAGGTGGCGCTGTCGAGGGAGAATCTGATGCCAACACTGTTGGCATCGGCCTCTATTCCGTTGGTGATGTCCGGTGTCCGGAACATTCCCGGCGCCCCGGAGGGTGTCTATCGTGATGGCGGGTTACTGGACTACCACCTTGATCTGCCCTACGAGCAACCGGGTATCATTCTGTACCCCCATTTCACCGATAAGGTGGTGCCGGGCTGGTTTGACAAAACCTTGCCCTGGCGGCGGGGTGATGCAACCCGGCTGCAGGATGTGTTGTTGGTGTCGCCCTCGAAGGCGTATCTGGACAGCCTGCCAGATCGGAAGTTGCCCGACCGGAAGGATTTCGAGAAGTATCTTGGCGACGATGCCGGCCGTGAGCGTTCCTGGCGTGCAGCCATTGCACAGAGCGACCGGCTGGGAGATGAGTTTCTGGAGTTGGTTGAAAATGGAAAACTTCTGGATCAGGTTCAGCCTTTGTAGGCCGTTACTGCGCTCAGCCGAAAACCTGTAACACCGTGAAGCGGGTTGGTCAGTGCGATGACCTGCACAACCCTAGGCACCACCCGCTCCGTGGTGCGATGGAGCATATTCACATCGATGCGCGCCAGGGCCTGTTCCCGGCTGCGAGACCCACTGTCATTCATTGCCTGGCGCCGGTCGGCGGTTGAAATATCAGAGAGGTCGCAATCCATGCATGAGCACCTCGGCAGCGAGGGCTGATCAGTGACCCAGTCAACTCTAGACCAGGTCCGCAGGATACGAAAGCGGCAGACCCTATTGGCTGGCGTTACGGGCAGTGCCGTAGACCAGCAGAAAGGTCAGAAATGCCGTGACCACTACCGATGGGCCAGCAGGGGTATCCAGATGCCAGGACAGGGACAGGCCACCGGTGACGGCAATAAAACCGAAAACCACGGCCAGCGCCACCATGTGTTCCGGGTTTTTGGCCAGCCGCCGTGCCGTGGCGGCTGGAATGATCAGCAGTGCGGTAATGAGCAAGACACCGACAATCTTCATGGCGACGGCAATGACTAAAGAGAACATCAACATCAACGCCAGCCGAAGTCGTTCTACGGGGATGCCTTCTACCCGTGCCAGCTCTTCGTGAATGGTGCTCATCAGCAGGCCGCGCCAGAGTATGGCCAGTAGAATAAGCACAACAGCCGCACCACCGTATATCCAGAGCAAATCTTGCTGGTTCATGGCAAGCAAGTCGCCGAACAGCAGGCCGGTCAGATCAACCCGGACATCCGGCATGAAGCTCAGAGTGACCAGGCCGATGGCCAGTGAACTGTGCGCCAGTATACCGAGCAGCGTATCGGTTGCCAGGGCCTTGGTTCGGGACAAGAGAACCAGCGCAATGGCAATAATAACGCAGGTTATAATCACCCCAAGATTCAGGGGCACGCTGATCAAAAAGCTTAGGGCGATGCCCAGCAGTGCCGAGTGGGCCAGGGTGTCGCCGAAATACGCCATCCTGCGCCAGACGACAAAACAGCCAAGCGGACCGGCGACCAGTGCCACCCCGAGGCCACCGAATAGAGCGCGCCAGAAAAAGTCGCTCAAGACCGAATCAATGATGCTCATGGTCACAGGTTCCTTGATGTCCGGTCGCAGTCACGACATCGCCGTGCAGATCGTGATTATGATTATGGCGGTGATGATAAACCGCCAGAGATTCTGCAACCTGATGACCAAAGGTTTCGATGAACGCCGGGTCGTGGGAAATATCGGCCGGATAGCCACTGCAGCACACATGCTGGTTCAGGCAGATGACTTTGTCAGTAGCCGCCATGACCAGGTGCAGATCGTGGGAAATCATGATCACACCGCAGTTCAGTTCGTCCCGGAGCTGGCGGATCAGTTCATACAGTGCCGCTTGTCCATTGATGTCGACGCCTTGGGCAGGTTCGTCCAGAACCAGAAGATCAGGCCTGCGGGCCAGAGCGCGCGCCAGGAGCAGCCGTTGTTTTTCGCCGCCCGATAAATGATGCACTGAAGCATCCAGCAGGTGCCGGACGCCCGTGCGTTCCAACGCTTCCTCACATGCACTGGCCGACTGACCGCATAAAAGCATGAAGCGTCGAACGCTCAGGGGCAGAGTAGCTTCCAGGGACAAGTGCTGGGGTACATAGCCAATAATTAACCGGGATGGCCGTGAAATTTGACCGGAACTGATGCGCTGGATACCCAGAATGGCTTTGATCAGGGTAGTTTTACCGGCACCGTTGGGCCCGATGATGGTAATGATGTCGCCCCGTCGCACGCTCAGATCAACCCGGTCCACCACCGGGCGGTCGTCAAACTGGATTGTCAGCTGATCCAGGTGTACCAGACGATCAGGCATTGCTGTTATCTCCCAGGCAGCGGGGGCAAACACCCGCCACTTCCAGGGTGACTTCTTCAGGCAGGAACGCCTCTGCGGCGGCAGCGTCTTCGACGGCTTTGCTGACGGCTGGCGTGGCCAGTTCCAGAACCGTGCCGCACTGACGGCAGATCAGGAAGGCTCCCCGGTGATGCTCACCCGCGTGGGCGCATCCGATGAAGGCGTTCAACGAGGCAATGCGATGTACCAGGCCATATTGCAGCAAGAAATCCAGGGCTCGGTATACGGTGGGTGGCGCTGCGTTATGGCCTTCAGCGCCGAGCATGGCAAGGATGTCATAAGCGCCCAGTGGCTTGTGGGATTGCCAGATAAACTCCAAAACCCGTTCCCGAATCGGCGTCAGGCGGGCGTTGTGTTGGCGACAGATCTCCCGGGCATCCGCCAGGGCGTGGCTGACACAAGCGTCATGGTTGTGCGGGCGATAGGGGAGCGCGCGTTCCGTCATCGTCTGGATCCTGCAAAATTTGCAACATTATAACATTTGCAGACGGCTGGGCTATGGGTGTTGGTGCGCCCGCTCTAGTGTTTCGCTTCCAGAGCAAGTGATTCCAGGTATTCAAGATTCGGGATCCACGCGGCTTCGCCTTCTACCTCGACCTGCATCAGGTCTGCCGGTCCGGCTTCACCGTCCAGCTGACGAATCTGATTTTCTTCCAAACGCGCCTGACTGGGTATGCCCTGGGTGATGAGCGCCATGAACGGTGCCTGTTGATGGCTGGAACCGATGGTGTTCAGTACGATGATTCGGCCACGATTATCACCGGGCACGGTAAGACGGCCACCGTTAGCAGCATCGTAAGAAATAACCGGAAGACTGAGACCTCGCCAGTCCAGAAATCCTACCAGCCATTCCGGGGTGTTGGCGCCGGCATCTGTGCTGCCGAAATCCACCACCTCCGCAATCGAGACGTTGGGCAGCAGCAGCTGCCGATCACAGACTGGAATCATGACGCAGGCGAGGGACTGGCTGTTTTCTTTCATTGCATGTTACCTCAGGCGGAATCCCGTTTTTGCCGGCCTTTCAGCAGGCAGTTGTTCTCAATCGTTTTTACCAGCTCTTTAGCCAGCTGCTCCGGCGTTCCGGAAAAACTGGCACAGCCTGTCGCAGCGACCGAATCCGGCATCGAACTGTTGCCACAGCTTCGGCTTTCCTGCACCCAGATATGACTGCCGTAAGCTTTCAGCATAGGCGCGGCAATGGCGCCGTCATTGCCCATGCCGGAAAAGATAATGGCATGGCAACGCTTGCCATAGTACTCGGCAACATTGAGTAGTACCTGATCTATCGAAGGCCCGTAAGGACCCGGCCAGGCCTTGTCTTGCTCGGTCAGTCGGCCGCGACTGTCCACAGACCACTCCCGCTCGACGGGCATCATCACCACATCGCCGTTGAGCACCCGGTAGCCTTGTTCCGCTCGCTTGAGCTGGTAATGGGCATGGCGGCCAAGCACCCGGGTAAGAACCTCGGTAAAGGTGCCATCAATATGTTGGGCGTAGACAAAGCCGACAGGAAGGCCCGCGGGCAAATGATCCAGAAACGTTTTGACGGCGGCGGGTCCACCAAGTGAGGCGCCCAATATCCAGATGTCCTCGGCCACTGAGCCCGGCACTGATGGCGTAATCCAGCGCGGGAGTTCAGAGGTTGCCGAAGCTTGAGGCGCCACCAGCTCTTCCAGATCGCTGGCAGTATCAAGCTCCTCAAGGTGACCAAGTTGCTGCTCCAGCTTATCCAGCAGTCTCCGCTCCCAGCGAAAGTATTCGATGCTGCCGGGTTTGGGTGCCTGATCGACACCAAAAAGTACCGGGGCGTCGGTATGCTCAAGCAAATGATCAAACAGGGTTGGGTGATCGGCCTCGTCTTCCAGTGTGATCAGCCACAGCGACGCTTCCGGGAACTTCGGATGCTGCATCAGCCGGGATGGGTCTCCGGAGAAACACGCATCAAGGCCGAATTTGCCGGTTGCAGCCTGCAACCGGTGGCGCTGCAGAACCACATCGGAAACAATTCCGACCGATGGCCGGCCAGCCTGGCCGGCCATCACTGATTCCCGGTCAGCCGCTTGATGGTCTCAAGCAATTCGGTTTCCTGGAAGGGTTTACCCAGATACTCATTAACACCAATCGACAGGGCCCGCTCGCGGTGTTTCTCACCGGTACGCGAGGTAATCATGCAAATTGGCGTGTCTTTCAGGTTGTCATCGTGGCGGACAAAGCTGGCCACCTCGAAACCATCCATGCGAGGCATTTCGATATCCAGCAGGATGATGTCCGGGCGATGATCCTGAAGCTGTGCAACCGCATCCAGACCGTCTTTTGCGGTAATGACTTCCATTCCATTCCGTTCCAGCAAACGGGAGGTAACCTTGCGCACGGTGACCGAGTCATCCACCACCATGACAGTGGTGACTTTCTCTTCGTAGCGGCTGGCTTCTTGTGCTTTCTCGATGTTCGCCAGGCGCTGGCGTTCAGACAGAATGTCAGAGCGAATCATCGCCGGCAGGTCGAGAATCACAACCACGTTACCGTCGCCCAGAATAGTCGCCCCGGACACACCCCGGACAGTACTGAACTGAGGTCCGAGAGATTTAACGACGATCTCACGGCTACCCATCAGCTGGTCTACCTGCAGTGCCATGGGTTGTTCCGCGCCGCGCACCAGAATAACCGGCAGTGGCAGAGCCTGCCCCTGCAGCTTGGGATGATGGTCGCTGTTCAACAGGCTGCCAAGATACTGCAAGCGGTAGTGCTGACCTGCGTATTCGTAGAGTGGTGCATCCGGCTTGTAATATTCTTCCAGCTCGTAGGTGCTGACCCGCACGATACCTTCAATGGTGTTGAGCGGGATGGCGTAAAAGTCTTCGCCAGTAGAAACCATCAGTGCCCGGTTGACCGAAACGGTAAACGGCAAGCGCACGGTGAAGGTGGTCCCACGTCCGGGGGCGGAATCAATATCGAGGCTGCCGCCAAGCTGCTTGATTTCGCTACCCACGACGTCCATGCCTACACCACGACCGGAGATCTGGGTGACTTGCTGAGCAGTGGAGAATCCTGGCTGAAGAATAAACTGCAGAATTTCCCGTTCTGACAGATCTTCATCCTGGCGCATCAGGCCCTGGCGAATGGCCTTGTCCCGAATCACGTTCGCTGGAATACCCTTGCCGTCGTCAATCATTCGCAGAACCACATCACCGCCTTCGCGGGTCAGTGACAGTACGACTTCACCGGTGACTGGCTTGCCTGCCTGCTTGCGCTCTTCCGGTGTTTCGATGCCATGGTCCAGGGCGTTCCGCAGCATGTGCTCAAGGGGCGCAATCATGCGCTCCAGAATGTTGCGATCCATTTCGCCTTCGGCGTTGCGGACATCAAATTCGACCTTCTTGCCCAGCTCGCCACTGATCTGGCGAACGATACGGCGCAGTCTCGGCACCATCGAGGCAAACGGAATCATTCGGGTCTTCATCAGACCCTCCTGAAGTTCCGTGTTGATCCGGGACTGTTGTACCAGCAGGGTTTCGGTATCTCGTATCCGGTCGGCCAGGGTTTCCCGCAAGTCGGCAAGGTCAGAGGACGACTCTGACAAGGCGCGCGACAGCTGCTGGATGGAAGAGTAGCGGTCCATTTCCAGTGGGTCGAAATCATCACCGTAATCCGGGCCATGCTCCTGCTCTGCCCGGAACAGAATCTGGGCCTCGGTCTCGATATCCATCCGGCGCAGCTGCTCCCGCAGACGCTCGATGGTCGCGGCCATTTCATCCAGGGTATGACTGAAGTCACTGCTTTGCTGTTCCAGACGACCCCGGGTGATACTGGTCTCGCCGGCGAGGTTGACCAGCTCGTCGAGCAGCGGTGCGGATACCCGGATGGTTTCCTGGGCTGCTCGCTGAGCCTCGGCGGCCTTACTGCGAACCTTGGCTAACGCCTTGTCCGGCCTTGGTGCTTCCGGTGCCGGCGGGACGGCCAGCATGGGCTCGGGCGCTTTTACTTCCGGCTGTTGAGCTTGGGCGGCTGGCTGTTCCGGCTGGATCTCGGGCTCAGGCTTTTGGTCCGGCGTGACAGTCATGGAGGCGCCGGACTCGAAGCGGTTTCGGATCTCCTTGACCAGGGCAATGATGGCGTCGTGATCACCGGTGATGGCTTGCCACTGGGTGTCATCAGGTGCGTTACCGCCAAGATCAATCAATCGGGTTTCAAAGGCGTGAGCTTTGTCGCCCAGATCGCTGATCTGGGATAGGCGAGCACCCCCTTTGAGGGTGTGCAATGCCCGTTGCGCTTCCTGGTTGAAGTGATGATTGGCTGGTTCTTTGCGCCAGTCGTCCAGCAGTTGTTCCAGTTGATCCATCAGCTCGCCGGCTTCTTCCAGGAAGATCTCGAGAACTTCCGGGTCCACGGCGTCTGCGTCGGTCTGGTTGGTCTCGGCGCTGTGAACGTCCTCCTCCAGCTCGTCGGCACGTTGGAGCTCGGCAACCATGCCAGCATCTGGCGCAGGTTTCAGGCCTTGTTCGATGCTGTCGAGCATCGCTTTGAGGCTGGCAAGAGCCTGGTCGCTCAGCGCCAACAGCCCTTGTTGGCCGCTGCCGCTGGACACCAGCCGGTCCAGAGCGTCAGCCCAGGCTTCGGCAAGATCCGCGATCGGATCGACATCCGACAGCCGGGCACCACCCTTGAGCGTGTGCAATTCTTGCTGGAGCCGCGTGATACCTGCCAGTTCATCCGGCTCTTCACGCCACTGGTTCAGGCATTCGGTAATGGCTTCGTGGATCTCCAGACCTTCGTCCAGGAAGATGCCGATCAGATCGTCATCGACCTCCGGTTTCGAGGCCTCGGCCGGCTCAGCGTCAAACTCAGCCGAGGTATCAAAGCTCGGCTCTGGTTCGGCGGACGGCTCTTCCACGTCAGCGATTGGCAGTTCACTGCTCGGTGATGGTGTCTCGCCGCGGAGGATGGCCTCCACCTCCTGGACCAGTTCATTGGCGGAGGGGCAAGGTTTCTGAGTGGCTACCTGTTCGACCATCTGAGCCAGACGGTCATGGCAGGCAAACAACAGATCGATCATCTCGCCACTGGCGCCAAGCTGGCCATCGGCCACTTTCTCGAACAAATCTTCCAGAACGTGGGTTAAATCGCCGATGGCATCGACACCTGCCATTCGGGCGCCGCCTTTGAGGGTATGGACCTCGCGCTGGAGAACCGCGGCAACATCACGATCAGTCGGATTTTCGCTCCAGGCATGGAGCGCGCTGCCGGTCGAATTGATCAGGTCGTAAGCTTCTTCCAGGAAGATGCCGATCAGCTCCGGATCGAGATGGGACAAATCTGTCGCCATCAGGTCTTCGGTAGCGGGCTCATCGGTGGAGGCTTCCTCCACATCGAGTTCTGGTAACCCCAGGTCATCCTCTGGCAATTCAGTGTCAGCATCACTTACATTGGTCACCGGACGGGAGCCTTTGGCGCCGTCGATGTAGCTGTGAATCTCGGCAATCAGATCGGGTGCTGGCCTGGGCTGTTCCTTGGTTTCCAGAGCATCAACCATGCCGGCCAGGCGATCGTGACACCGGAACAGCAGGTCAGAGAGTGTGTCGTTGATTGAAAGCTTTAGTTCCGTCAGCCCCTCAAACAGATTCTCAAGTTCGTGGGAGAGGTCGCCGACTGCTGGAATATCGGCCAACCGTGCACCACCTTTGAGTGTATGCAGGTCGCGCTGAAGCAGTCGCAGAATATCGAAGTTGCCGGTTTCTTCACTCCAGTTTTGCAGAGCCTCTGCAGAGCTGTTGATCAGGTCACGGGCTTCTTCGAGGAAGATTTCGGCAAGCTCGTCATCAAAGTCACTGTCTTCTGAAGACAGCTCCGGCAGAGGCGGTTGTTCCGGCTCAGTGGTGCCGGTTTCGGCTTCTTCCGCGTCGTCCAGTTCAAGGGTCAGATCGATTTCTTCCAGATCGCCAGGGAACTGTTGTTCGAACTCGTTCGGCCCCTGGCTTGCCTGATGGGCTGCTGCGGCAGCATCTGTCAGCGCATCCAGTTCTTCGATCAGAACATCGCTGGGTTCGGTGGCCAAGCCGGCGGCAACCTGATCCATCAGATTGATCAGTTGTTCCTGGGCCGCATGAACGGTGTTGAAGAAGTCGTCATCCGGTGTCAGGTTATGCTCGTCGACCGCGGTGTAGGTGCGAGTCAGGGCCGCTGCAAGGTCCGCAAGATCCAATAGTCCGGTGCCGGCGGCACCTTGTGTCAGGTGCTCAAGCTCGGCTCGCAAGGTACCGAGGGACTCGGTGCGCTCCGGGTGTTGGGCCCATTCGTCAAGAATCGACTCGGCGTCCAGGACGATGTCGAGCCCTTCGCCAAGGAACAACTGGACCAGCTGCGATGGTGCCTGAGCGGATGGCTGGTCCTCATTGTGCTGGCCGTGCGACAACAGTGTTTGTTGGCTAATGTTTTCCAGCCGTGCCAGATAATCGTCGGTACCTTCCAGCGATCCCTGGGGATTGCTTTTGAGCTGTGCCAGACCCTGGCTCAGGTAATTACTGGCTTGCTCAAGCAACGCCAGAACGTCGTGATCCGCCCGTTTGTTCTGTGCTCTCGATTCTTTGACAAAGCGTTCGAGCGGAGTGATCACTTCTGCGATGGGACCGATACCTGCGGTGTGTGCGCTGCCTTTGAGAGTATGCAGGGCGCGGGACAGATCGTCGGTATAGGCGACTGTCGTTTTATCACCGGCCGCAGACAGATATTCCTTGATGGTCTGAAGGTGCGTTTCGGTCTCGTTTTCAAAGATCTCCAGCAGCACCGGGTCAACGTCCTGATCCTGATCAACACTGTCGACGTGCAGGTCGACAGTGTCATCACTCGGTTCAGGCGTTTCGACGTCGGCCAGGCTAGTCTCGGCGGGAGGCATGCTGGTGGCGTCCGGAATTTCACCATTGGCCAGAGCTTTTGCCCGGGATTCCATCGGTGCAATGTCCAGACTTGCCGGGCGCCGATGTTCAAAATCGCTAACCAGAGCGGGAACAGAGCCGGTCACGTCTTGCAACAACTGGGCAATGTCATCGTTCATGAAGACACTGCCGTCAATAACCCGATTGAGAACATTCTCGACCGACCAGGCCAGTTCACCGATGACGTCTGCGCCGACCATTCGTCCACTGCCCTTGAGGGTATGGAAGGCGCGGCGCACTTCGGCGAGGGCGCTACGATCGTCATGCTGGCGCAACAGCATCGGCAGGTATTCACGGATAGTGTCGAGAACTTCGCCGGCTTCTTCAATGAAGATTTCCAGGATCTCGTCGTCGATCAGATCATTGTCTGTAGGTTCCGAGGCTTGTTCGGATTCTGCAGGGAGCCCGGGCTCGAACCTGGGTTCTTCTTCGCCGGCATTGGCGTTTTCAGTTGCCTCGACCGGATCATCCGATACCGTGGCATCTGTGTCTGCTCTTCGTGTGGTTGCCAGACCCTCGGCCCGTGCAATCAGCTCTGCCACGTCACCACTGCGTTGACCGCTACGGAACTCATTGATCAAGGACGGGATACGGTTGTTCGCTTCGTCTACCAGCGCAAACAGATCTTCTGTCGGCTTAATGGTCTGATCAAGCAGTCGGTTCAGCAGATTTTCGACCGACCAGGCCAGTTCACCAAGGCTGACTGCACCGACCATTCGTCCACTGCCCTTGAGGGTGTGAAAGGCCCGACGGACTTCGGTCAGGGCTTCGCGGTCTTCATGATTTTGATGCAGGCGAGGATAAAACTCATGGATGGTCTGCAGGACTTCTTCGGCTTCTTCAACAAAGATGCCGAGAATCTCGTCGTCCAACAATTCGTCATCGGAGGCTTTGTTGGCATCGCCCGAGTCAGTTTGTGCAGCCGACGCCATTGCCGTTTCGACCCCGGCCTCTGGCTCGGGTTGTTGCAGGTTCCAGGTGGGTTCTTCACCTATCGGGAAACCAAGGCTGGCCAGGCTGTCTTCAGCCACTTTCAGAATGGACTCGTTATCGCTGATGCCTTCAGCCAGACGCTCAAGGTAGTACTCGATGCTGGTGACGGCATCGGCCAAGGTATCCAGTTGCTTCCAGTCCGGAACCTGCTTGTTGCTCAGCAACACATCAGACACGTAACGCTCGGCAGAGGCGAGCATGTCGGCGACCCGATCAAGAGGAACCAGGCTCAGTCCGCCCTGGATGCTGTGCAGGAGTCCGGGTACGTGATCGATCTCACGGGTATCCCATTGAGACGCGATGAAGTTGACGATCGCAGACTTTACCTGTTCCAGCGTGTTGCGGGACTCCCTTAACAGAGCCGCGCTGGCGTCGCCAAGTTCCATGGAGCCGATATTCGGTTGGTCTCCGTTTTGGGATCCGGACTCGATGTCGTTGCGATGATCGCTGTCCAGGCCAGCAAGACTGGCTTCAACATAGAGCAGTGCGCCGGCAATATCCATCAGGGTTCCGTCGTCTGCGGGTTCAACCTGACCGCAGAGTCGTTCAACCAATTCGGCTTGTTCGGTAACAACTTTGCGGGGGATGCCGAGACCAATAACGGCCAATGTGTTGGCAACCTGGTGCAGGCCCGGCAGCAAGTCTTCCAGCTCACTGTTCTGGCGGAGCTCTGCGCGCACAAACAGATCGAGCTGATCTTTCAGCCTGGCCAGCTCTTCATTCAATGCGCTGACCACCGAGTGGATGGCATCACGGCCTGGGCCGGAGACGCGGCTGCGGGCCGCGTTGACGTCGTCTTCCGAGGGCAGGGCGTTGTTTAGCTGGTAAGCATCACGAAGCGCCTTTACCTGCGGGCTGTTTAAGTCGCGGGCTCGAGCAACGTAGTAAAGTAGATGTTTGAAGAGCGCTTCTGGCACCGGCTGTTGCAGAATGTCGGCGTGCTCGTCGGTCAGCCGGCGGATTTCAGCATCCAACTCGCGAAGTAACGATTTAACCGCAGTATTGACCGGATTGACGTTGGCCTGAAGGGTTTCGACAAAGCCACTGGCTGCCTTCCAGAGTTCACCGCGAGGTGTCTTATGGCACAGTCGGATAAGGCGCTGAATGACCTTTTGCATGTAGTCAAAATGGGCGGCCAGGTCTGCCTCTCGGACCACGCCCGCCAGGGCAAACTGATACATTTGCCGTAATTTGCGGAGGTGACCCAGAACTTTGGGATCGTGCAGGCGCTCGGAGCCCTTGTCGCCCACGGCGAGCTGTGAGGGCGTGAGATCCGGTTTGAACAGGGAGGTGTCTGACAGCAGAGCTTCGCCCCGGGCAGCGCGCAGGTCGTTCAGCAACGGTAGCAGCACCATCGGGAAATCATCGCGGCTGCTGCCCAGATGTTCCAGGTATTGGGGCAGTTGCAGGATGGCTTGCATCAGCACTTCGACCGCATCATCAACGCTGACCACGGTCTCGTTGAGGATGGCCTGGGTCAGTTTTTCCATCTCTTCAGTGAGCAGTGCCGCACCGTAGAGCTCCACCATCTGCAGGGTGCCATGTACCTGGTGGAGGTAGTTCAGGCAAAAACGCAGGCGTGCGGTATCGTCACGATTATCAACGAACGCTTCCAGTGCATGCTGGCCTTGGGTCAGCGTGTCCTGTATTTCGCCCCGAACCCAGTCGAGGGCGATACTGTCATGGTGATTGCCCATAACCACTCCGGTTATTCTTCGTCGGACTGACGTTTTATCCACGCCAGCACATGTTCCGAGGGAACCCTCTGCAGGCCCGGTGGCTGCCAGTCGGTCAGTTCACCCTGGCCAAGCACCAGTAAGCCCCCCGGTGCCAGACGCTCTGCGAGCCGTTTGACAATTTCCCGCCGACGCCAGCGGCGAAAGTAGATCAGCAGGTTCTGGCAGAAGATAATGTTCATGCCGTGCATCGGTGCCTTATCCAGATCCAGTACATTGAGCCTGGTAAAGCAAACGCGATCACGGACGCTATTCACGATTTCTACGGTGTTCCGTTCAGCCGGACGGAAGTACCGGGTTTTCATGTCTTCGTCCATGCCCAGCAATTTGCGGGCATTGAATTGGCCCTGGCGTGCTTTCTCGATGGCCGGCAGGCTGATGTCTGAGCCGGTCACGCCAAACAAAGGCTGCAACGCCAGCTGACCCATGCATTCGTTCAGGGTCATGGCCAACGTGTACGGTTCTTCTCCCGTTGAGCAGCCAACACTCCAGGCTTCCAATGCCCGTTTTCTGAACTGTTCCCTGGGCCGTGTCAGCACATAGTCTGCTACCAGGCGGAAGGCATCCGGATCCCGGAAAAAACGGGTTTCCTGAACCGTCAGCCGGTCCACCAACGTTGCCCATTCTCTGACTGCATCCGGGCCATTGACGATTTTCTCGTAGTAGGCCTGGTAGCTGTTGCAGCCGATTTCCCGCATCCGGATTCCAAGATTGGTTTCCAGAAAGGAGCGGCGCTCAGCAGTCAACGAGATACCGGTGCGATGCTCCAGCAACGTCTGCCACTGATTGAACTGCGCCTCATCCATCTCAGGGAGTCGGCGCAGCGCCCAAATGCCCTCGGAGGGTGATAGCTGGTTATGCATCTGAGCCATAAACCGTTATCTGTCCGGGGCCGGTGATCAGCTGATCACCGGTACGTCATTATCTGCGTCGTGCATCTGATCGGCGTTTTCTTCGTCCGGCAGGGTGAAGCCGGCAACCGAAGACCGCAGCTCAGAGGCCATTTCCGCCAGATTACCGATAGACTTCGCGGTGGCGTTGGTACCAGACGACGTCTGCGAGGTAATTTCCTGGATGACGTTCATCGTGTTTGAAATGTGCGCTGCAGAAGACGACTGCTGGCGAGCCGCGTTGGAGATGTTCTGGATGAGTTCCGCCAGAGACATGGATACGTTCTCGATTTCCTCGAGCGCGATACCCGCGTCCTGTGCCAGGCGGGCACCACGAACCACTTCGGCGGTGGTGTGTTCCATGGAGATAACGGCTTCGTTGGTATCGGACTGGATCGTCTTAACCAGCGCTTCGATCTGCTTGGTTGCTGCAGAAGAGCGTTCCGCCAGGCGCTGAACTTCGTCCGCAACAACCGCAAAGCCCCGGCCTGCGTCACCAGCCATAGAGGCTTGGATGGCGGCGTTCAGCGACAGAATGTTGGTCTGGTCGGCGATGTCGTTGATCAGCGATACGATGTCGCCGATTTCCTGGGAGGATTCACCCAGACGCTTGATCCGCTTGGACGTTTCCTGAATCTGCTCACGGATGTTGTCCATGCCGCGGATGGTGTTTTGTACCACTTCCGCGCCTTTCTTGGCGATCGCAACCGACCGCTCGGCAACCGCAGAGGATTCAGCAGCGTTGGAAGATACCTGGTCGATGGACACGGCCATCTCGTTAACCGCAGCAGACGCTCCGGCAATTTCCTGAGCCTGGTGCTCGGACGCATCGGCCAGATGCATGGCCGTCGCCTGGGTTTCCTGGGCGGCGGACGCTACCCGTACCGCTGTTCCACGAATTGCTTGCACCAGTCCACGCATCTGGTCGATCGCGTAGTTGATGGAGTCGGCGATGGCACCAGTGAAGTCTTCGGTTACCGTGGCCTCGGTAGTCAAGTCACCATCTGCCAGGTCAGCCAGCTCGTCCAGCAGTCGCAGGATCGCATTCTGGTTTTGTTCGTTCTGCTCCTGGGTCGACGCCAGACGAGCCTGGGCATCGCGGTACAGGGCAAGACCGATGAACACAACAATCGCAACCATGGCAGCCAGGAGGAAGAAGGCCAGGGTCGGGCTGATCAGTCGGGTTCTGGACTGGGAGGCAAAGTTCTCTGCCAATACGGACAGCTCGGCAAGCAGAACCTCGGAATTCTGGAAGATGTCGCTGGCGGCGGTGCGAACCCTGAAGAGGTCGGGAGAAGCTTCAAGAATCGCGTCAACGTTTTGGGAAACAAATTCGAACAGCTCGTCGACGGCCTCGAGGCCATAGGTGGCGTCGTCGTCAGCTACCCGAGAGATGCCCATGGCCTGATTGCCGTTCAGCTGGCCATCCAGCACCCGACCAAACAGGCTGGCGTCGCGGCCAAAGCGGTCAGCGGCAATAACCGCGTCTTCGTCACCGGACAGTACGTTGTTAACGGAGCGTACAATACGCTCGGCGAGCAGCGACTGACGCTGAGCCAAAGCGATCTGTTCGGCTGGCGCGTCGCCGTCAAGCAGGATCTGTACGATGTCATCGTACTCTACCTGCAACTGCGGAATGGTTTCGTTCAAGGTGCGGGCAACTTCGTGCAGGCCAAGAACGGCGTCACGGGTCGACAGAATGCTGTCGGCATTGTCCCGCACGGTGTTCCAGTTCTGCTGAACGCCGCTTTCTTGCGCCATTGTACTGGCGGGCAATCCGGTGGCGGGGTTGCCTTCTGATACAAACGACCAGAGCTGTTGGAAGTCATCCCGTGAGCGGCGAAGCTGGTCAAAGGCTTCGGCGGTTCCGCCGGCGGCCTCGGTGGCGTTCTTCGCGATCTCCTGGGAGAGCACCCGCATTTCGGCGGTGTTGGCGATGTATTCCTGATCGTTCTGGCTGTCCCTGTTAATAATGAACAGGACCACAACGAGCAGGACGGTGAGTGCAATCAGCGCGGCGATCAGGCCGGCAACCAGTCTGTTGCCTCCCTGTCCCAAGCTGAGTCTTCCGGCTCTGTTTTTCATCTTCTGGCTCCCGGCCTTTTTTCTTTCTGGAAATGGCAAGTTTTTGTAACGGGTTTCAGACGGTCAGGGTGGATGTTCCTGCCGGTACTCTCACCCTTACCACTGTGCGACATCGAGAAAACGCTCGTCTTCCACCAGATCGGCAGCAGAGAACACTTTCCAGACCTCCTCGTTGCGTTCATAACCACCGGTTACGAACGGACGAATGCTGTCGGGTACTCCCTCTGGAGTTGCCCTGAAACTGTCTTTTGCGAAATATTGCATGCCCAGTACGGTGTCGACTACCAGGCCACTGAATACGTCATTTTGTTCAATGACCAGAACCCGACGCTCGCGCATGCTGCGGGAAGATCGGGGGACATCAAAGAAACCGGCGAGGTCGACCAGAGGCAGCAGGCGACCGCGAACGTTGGCGGCACCCATCAGAAACGGGCGAACCCCCGGGATATGAGTAAACCGGGGGACGTGCAGGATTTCAGTGACTTCGCCCATGGGGGCGACGTAGCGCTCACCCGATAGAACGAAGCCGATACCGTTCCAAAGCTCAACAGCTTCCTGTTGTTCCGGAAGGCCGGCGGCTAGCGACCGGCTGCGCTGAGCGATATCCGTCAGAACGGCAAAGGGGGCGGCCTGGGCGGACATGCTTACTCCACGTTTAGAGATCAGGCAATCAGGCTATTGATTGTTTTGATCAGGTCGTCTTCGTTAACCGGCTTGACCAGGTAACCCTTGGCACCCTGGCGGGTTCCCCAGACGCGGTCAGTTTCCTGATCCTTGGTGGTGACAATCACAACCGGGATGGAGGCTGTTTCTGGCGCGCGGGTCAGTTGGCGAGTAGCCTGGAAGCCATTCAGGCCAGGCATCACTACGTCCATCAATACCAGATCCGGCGTTTCGGCACGGGCCTTGGCCACGCCGTCAGCACCATTATCTGCGGTCAGCACTTCGTGCTTGTGCTTTTCCAGAATGGTGGAAATTTTTTTAACTTCTGTTGGCGAATCGTCAACAATGAGAATGCGGGCCATGTTTTCCTCGATGATTACGGGTGTCAGCAGGTTTACTGGTGCGCCTGTGGGATGTACTGGCGAATAGTATTAAGCAGTTCATCCTTGCTGAACGGTTTGGTCAGATACTGGTCCGAGCCTACGATCCGGCCTTTTGCCTTGTCGAAAAGACCGTCTTTGCTCGAGAGCATGATAACCGGCGTCTTTTTGAAGGAGGAATTGTTCTTGATCAGTGCGCAGGTTTGGTAGCCATCCAGGCGGGGCATCATGATATCAACAAAAATGATGTCCGGCTGGGAATCGGCAATTTTGGCCAGAGCGTCAAAGCCATCAGTGGCGGTGATAACCTCACAACCGACCTTTTTGAGAAGGGTTTCTGCGGTGCGACGAATGGTTTTACTATCGTCAATCACCATGATCTTCAGATTCTCGAAGTTGTCATCCATTGTCCAACTGCCTTGCGCTCTAGCGACTGTCGTTATTTTCAAACGGGGGTTTTAACACAAACCTTAAGGTTGTTCTATAAACCCCGCTCATTTATAGAGTATTGGTGGCCGGATAAAAAGTATTAGTTTGTGACCAAATGTACTTCTGCCTTTGCTGTCACGGATTTAAAGGTGATTTTCACCGGGTGCAATTAAGGCTCGGGTACAATACCATTTTCAGCATAGCACTTTATGGCTGGTTCGCTCTGCTGACCGGTTCGTGTTTTCACATTGAAATTTCAGGAGACCCTGATGACAGTCCGGCTCGGGATCGTGATGGATCCTATCGAAGATATCAGCTTCAAGAAAGACAGCTCGCTCGCCATGTTGCTGGCGGCACAGAAACGGGGCTGGCAGATCGAGTATATGGAACAGCAGGATCTGTACCTTGCGGGCGGTCAGGCGCGAGCACACACCCGGAATTTGACGGTGCATATGGATCCGGAAAACTGGTTCAGTTTTGGTGCCGGTCAGGATCGGGCTCTGGGTGACCTTGATGTCATTTTAATGCGCAAGGATCCGCCAGTAGATCGTGAATTCCTGATGGCCACTTATATCCTGGAGTCGGCGGAGCAGCAGGGTGCGCTGGTGGTGAATCCCGCGGCCTCACTCAGAGACTGCAATGAAAAGTTGTTTGCCACCCAGTTTGAAGACCTGACGCCCCCTCTGATTGTGACCCGTTCGTCGAAGCGCTTCCGGGATTTTTATGCCGAGCACGGTGACATCATCATGAAGCCGGTGGATGGCATGGGTGGCCGCTCGATTTTCCGGATCAAAGAAAACGATGCCAACCTGGGAGTGATCATCGAAACGCTGACCAACTACGGTGCCCATCAGGCTATGGCCCAGAAGTTTATTCCTGAAATTACCGACGGCGATAAGCGCATCCTGATGATTGAAGGGGAGCCGGTTCCTTATGCGCTTGCGCGAATTCCGTCACACGGGGAAAATCGCGGCAATCTGGCGGCCGGCGGTCGAGGTGAGGGTCGCGAGCTGACCGAGCGGGATCGGGAAATCTGTGCCAGAGTGGCTCCAGTGATCAAGCAGAAAGGGCTGATGTTTGTCGGGCTCGATGTGATCGGTGATTACCTGACAGAAATCAACGTCACCAGCCCAACCTGTATCCGCGAGCTGGATACGGCCTACGGCATCGATATTGCGGGCATGCTTATGGATGCCATTGACCGGCGTCTGGGCCAGGGCTGAGCATCGCCCGGTTCAGGCCAGTACGGATTAACTTTCAGGAAAGGTAATGGCAGTTCAGGTAAGCGATTTCGACCGGTTGTCTTTCACTCTGTTCATGGCATTGGCCGTGCACGCCATTGTGGTGCTGGGTATTACATTTGCTCCGGAACTGCCTCGGTCGTCGGCCCAGACCATGGAAATCACACTGTCCCAGTTTGCCGATGAGCAGGCGCCGGATGAGGCGGATTTTCTGGCCCAGACCAGCCAGCAGGGCAGCGGCTCTGAAGACGAGCCGATGGAAATGACCACGCCTCAACCTGCTGAGATCAGCCAGCCAGAGGTGGCGCAGGTTCAGCCGGAGCCTCAGGCCACCACCCAGCCGCAGCCCAGAGAAGAGCGCGCGGTGGTGCAAACCGAAAGTCCTGCCCAGCGACAGGTGGAACGGCCTGAAGCGAGAACCGAGCCAGACCCGGAGCCCTTGCCGCCGGCTGAACGCAGAAGTCTGATGGAGCGGAGCCTCGAGATTGCCAGTCTGGAGGCCCGCTTTGATGCCCAGCAGCAGGCCTACGCCCGTAAACCTCGTGTCATGCGGGTAACGGCAGCCTCAACGTTGAGGTCCAGTAACGCCTGGTATGTTCAGAACTGGGTCAGCAAGGTCACCCGCGTTGGTAACATCAATTACCCAACCGAAGCCCGTCAGGCAGGCTTGCACGGTAACCTCCGGATGCTGGTTTCTCTGAGGAAAGATGGCACAATCAAAGAGGTGGCGATTCTTCAGTCGTCTGGCAGTGCGGTGCTGGACGACGCCGCGATCCGTATTGTGCGTATGGCAGCGCCTTTTGCACCCTTCCCGGAAGAGATGCAGCAGGAGGTCGACGAGCTGGAGATCATACGGACCTGGTCGTTCCAGCAGCGGGGGCTTACATCCGGATGACAGCAGATACACAACCGTCAGACAATCTCAGGCATCATTTTCTGGTGGCGTCACCCTGGCTGGCCGACCCACGGTTTCATGGCGGCGTGATTTATCTTTGTGAACACTCGGCGGACGGCGCCCTGGGGCTGATGATCAATCAGCTGCTAGACGTTCACCTGGGTGACATTCTTGAACAACTGGATATGCACGGCGGTGAACTGGACTTGCCGGTGTTCACAGGCGGCCCTGTGCAACCAGAGCGGGGCTTTGTGCTGCATTCGCCTGACCAGCACTGGCAAAACACGGCCCGGGTAACCGACGAGGTCTTGCTGAGCACGTCGCGCGACATTCTCGAAAGTATCGGTAACGATGAAGGGCCGGCTGAATTTCTGGTGGCTCTGGGGTATTCCGGCTGGGGCGAGGGTCAGTTAGAGGAAGAGCTCGGCAGTAACGCCTGGCTGACCTGTCCAGCCAGCGCCGATATCCTGTTCAGAACCCCGGTAGAAAATCGTTACGAGGCAGTGCTGAAGCTGATCGGTATAGACTTGAACCAGCTCAGCGATTCGGTGGGTCATGCCTGAACCGGGACAGCGCAGAATCCTGGCCTTCGACTTTGGCACCCGGCGCATTGGTGTGGCCACCGGCCAGGAAATGCTGGGCACCGGCCAGCCATTGGCGATGATTCCGGCTCGCGATGGCATTCCAGACTGGGGAGTGATCGAGGCGCTTCTGGCTGAGTGGTGTCCAGACATCGTGCTGGTTGGATTGCCGCTGAACATGGACGATTCTGAAAACGACATGTGTGCCCGGGCCCGTAAATTCGGCAAGCGCTTGCATGGCCGTTATCATGTGCCGGTAAACATGGTGGACGAACGGCTGACCAGCTTTGAGGCCAAAGGTGATGTAATGGCCGTTGGTGGTAGCCGGGATTTTGGTCGTCATGGCGTGGATGACCGAGCGGCGGTATTGATACTGGAAACCTGGTGCCGGGAGCAAGCCGGCTGACCTGACTGAAGAGGCTCTGATGACGGCATTGCTTGATATCAACCGGTTGCTTGACGAACTGGAGAAGGGGTTGCGCGGCATTCTGACAGAGCGGGGTATAGAAGACCCTGCACTGATTGGTATTCGCACAGGAGGTGTCTGGTTGGCCGACGTGATCGGCAAGCGCCTGGGCATTGCGGAGCCTTTCGGTGAACTGGATATTTCCTTCTACCGGGATGACTTCAGTCGCATTGGCCTGAACCCCAGGGTTCTGCCCTCCAGCCTGCCTTTTGATACCGAAGGCCGGGACATCATTCTGATCGACGACGTCATCATGAGTGGCCGCACCATCCGCGCGGCCATGAACGAGATTTTCGATTACGGTCGTCCCGCCAGTGTCATACTCGCCACATTAGTTGATCTCGGGGCAAGAGAGCTGCCGATTCAGCCTGATGTGGCGGGCAGTTCGCTGGCGTTGGCACCCCATCAGCGAATCAAGCTGCGTGGCCCTGATCCCTTGTACATTGAACTCCAGGAATCCGGGCAGTAAACCCTTCCCATTGACGACAGGCAAACCATGACTGCGAACGCACCCTCCCCGAACCATTTGCAGCTGACCCGGGATGGTCAGTTGCGGCACTTTCTCACGCTGGATGGCCTGGGCCGGGAGCTCCTGACCGACATCCTGGATACCGCAGATTCTTTTATTGAAGTGGGCGAGCGCAGCATCAAGAAAGTACCGTTGTTGCGGGGCCGGACCGTGGTCAACCTGTTCTTCGAGTCTAGCACCCGAACCCGCAGCACCTTTGAACTGGCGGCCAAACGGTTGTCTGCTGATGTCCTGAATCTGGACATCAGCACCTCAGCCACCTCCAAGGGTGAGTCTTTGTCGGATACCCTGCTTAACCTGGAAGCCATGGCCAGCGACATGTTTGTGGTCCGGCACTCCCAAAGCGGCGCGCCGCACTTTATTGCAGAAAGCGTGACCCCGGGCGTGGCGATTATCAATGCCGGAGACGGTCGTCATGCGCACCCCACCCAAGCCATGCTGGATATGTTGACTATTCGCCAGCACAAAGGTCGCTTTGATGGCCTCAAAGTGGCCATTGTCGGGGATGTGTTGCACTCCCGGGTAGCGCGCTCCCAGATTCGGGCATTGAACGAGTTGGGTGCTGCAGAGGTACGGGTGATTGCGCCTGGCACTTTGCTGCCACGAGATGTGGAAGATCTCGGCTGTACCGTGGAATACGATATGACCAAAGGGATGAGAGACCTGGATGTAGTCATCATGCTGCGCTTACAGAAAGAACGAATGGAAGGCGCATTGTTGCCCAGTGAGCGTGAATTCTACCGCCTCTATGGCTTGAGCCAGGACAAGCTGGCGCTGGCCAGCCCTGATTGTATTGTGATGCACCCGGGGCCGATCAATCGCGGTGTAGAAATCGAGTCGGCGGTGGCGGATGGCCCGCAGTCGGTGATTCTTAATCAGGTGACTAACGGAATTGCCATTCGTATGGCCGTGATGTCCATGGCGATGGGTGGGCAGGTGGCGGAACGGCAGCAAAAACAGGTTGATCACGAGGGAGCCCGGGCATGAGTGGAAGTCAGCAACACGACAGCGCCAGTCTGAAGATTACCGGTGGCACTCTGTTTGATGGCGTTGGGGAGCCCATAACCAACCCTGGCCTGTTGATCCGTGATGGAAAAATAGCCGCAATAGGGGCCTCTGCGCTGGATGTTGGGGTTGATCGGGAGTTTGATGCCGAGGGTTGTGTCATAGCGCCTGGATTTGTTGATCTGTGCTGCAATTTGCGCGAGCCGGGTAATGGACAGAAAGGCAACATTGCCTCTGAAACACGGGCGGCTGCCCATGGCGGCTTCACCACCGTATGCGCCAGCCCTGAAACCTCGCCGGTGAACGACTCCGGGGCCGTCACCCATTTGATCCGCGAGGGCGCAGCCTCGCGCGGTGTGGTCAAGGTGTTACCGATTGGCGCCATCACCCGCGGCCTCGAGGGCGAACTGCTGAGCGACATGGAGGGCCTGAAGAACGCCGGTTGCGTCGCTGTTGGTAATGGCTCCCGGGGTGTTCGTAATGCCCGTATTCTTCGTCGCTGCATGGCTTACGCTCAGACTTTTGGATTGACCGTGATGTTCAGCCCCGAAAATCAGGCGCTGGCGGCAGACGGCTATGCCCATGATGGTCAGATCGCTACGCGTTTGGGTTTGTTGGGTATTCCAGAGGTGGCTGAAACTGCAGCGGTGATGGAAATGCTGTTGCTAGCCGAAGAAACCGGTGTTCGCCTGCATCTGAGCCAGGTGTCTTGTGCTCGCAGTGTGGAGATGCTTGTGGACGCCCGCAAGAGAGGTATTCAGGTAACGGCCGATGTGGCGATGCATCAGCTGGTGTTTACCGAAACCTCGCTGGCGAGCTTTGATAGCCGCTTCCATGTACGCCCGCCATTGCGCTCTGAAGCCGACCGCCGCGCCCTGCTGGCGGGCGTCCGTGATGGCGTGATCGATGCGATTGTGAGCCAGCATCAGCCCCATGATAGCGCCGCCAAACAGGCGCCATTACCGGCCACCGAACCGGGCCTCTCCAGCATTGAGAGCGTTCTATCGCTCGGATTGCAATTGGTTGCTGCGGGCGAACTGAGTCTTCCCTGCCTGTTGGGGGCGCTCACTCGTGGTCCGGCCGGGGTATTGAACCGTTCGGCGCAGCTGGCGGTGGGTGCTCCAGCCGACCTCTGCGTCTTTAATCCCGATGGTCGCTGGACGCCATCTACCCGAACGTTGATGTCAGCGGGCATTCACGCGCCCCTGGTGGGCATTGCGCTGCCCGGCGAGATGAAGTTGACACTGGTGGACGGTCGGGTTGCCTGGTCCGCGATGCACTGACCGCCTCACCTCAAATGCGGCAGAGGTTGCCCAGCCTCTGTCGACACCATCACAGTTTATCCCGATATTGCTGAAAAGGCCTTGATGAGAGGCGCTTGAGCCAACGTATTCTATGGCGCGGCCACTTATGGTCGCTCTATGGACGACGAATATTGGCCGGCGGCCAGCCGTGCCCGTGAATTCAACAAGTTTACCGGCAGCCTCGAAGCGATGGGCGCAGTGCCCGGCGAGCAAGAAATGCGGCTGCTGTACAACGCATTGAGCCAGCCCCAGGCACGCCAATTTCTGATAGAGGGCCCCTACGAGGTGGCCGGTGTCTTCCCGGCTGGTGCTATTTATCTGCATACCCGGGATCGAAGCATTGATTCCGTTCAAAAGCTCCAGGGCAAACGCATTGCCACACTGGATTACGACAATGCGTCGGTTCGCCTGGTTCGGCATGTGGGTGCTTCAGTCGTCGGGTCCAACTCCGCAAATTTCGCCGGCAAGTTTAATAACGGTAGCGTTGATCAGGCCTACGACATTATTGCCGAAGCAGAGCAAGGCATTCCGGAGCATGTGTGGATGCACCCACCTCAGGAAGACGTAGATGAGTACGATCGGATGCTGCGGCAAGTGAGAATGTCACTACTGGAAGATGATGTTTTTGACGAGCGTGCGATCAAACTTATGCGGGCGATCCGTTGCCGGGTAGATGGTGCCCGTTCAGAGTGCGCGTCCTGAAGCAGGAATTTGCGGAGCAGAGTGAAGTAGCCCGCCGTAAAGCGGGCTGATCTGATCAGCGAATGGCGTCTTTGAGCGACTTGCCGGCTTTGAAACCAACGGTTTTGCTGGCCGGAATCTGAATGGTGGCACCGGTCTGTGGATTGCGACCGGTGCGAGCTTCCCGGGCACGGATATTGAACGTACCGAACCCGATCAGAGTGGTGTCTTCGCCTCTGGCCGCTGCTGCGGATATCTGGTCGGTTACGGCGCTAATCACCTCGCTGGCTTTGTCTCGGGTCAGGCCGGTTTGGTCGGCGATGGCAGCGGCGAGCTCTGGTTTGCGCATCGGATACTCCTGTCTATTCATTTTGATTGTTGTGGTTGGCCGCGCGCCTCGGCTTGCGGCTGATGCAATCTATAGTGGCTTTGCTGCGAATGTGCAAATCCAGTTCAGTAACGATGTGTGCCTGGTGGCGCCAATTGCGGGGCTTGTCTCATTAACCCGGGCCTGACTTGGCGACAATGCCGGGCCGGTTACAGGATGTAACAAACGGCTGGTCGTTACCTGAGGTTCCTGGTTTTTGAACGACACACAAAAATAAAAGGGTGTTGATGCTATGCAAGAATTCCGGAAAACCGTGTCCCGATTCCGTTCCGCGATGGTCGTCATTGGCGCCAGTCTGGTCCTTGGCGGTTGTAGTGTGGTCAATAACATGGTTTACAAAACCACCGGTGATGTGATGAAAGGGTTTTCCCGGAACCACACCGTGCCTTACCTGATGCAATCAGACGATCTGGCCATGGGTTGTTCCATGAGCGAAGCCACCGCGCCTCTGCTGATGTCTTTTGGCCGGGTAACCAGCGAGCCGGACCAACTCGCCGTTGTCTTGTACCTTTCGGCGGGCCATTGAGCGCTCGGTGCTGGAATGTCAGTCAGACCACGCCAACTTTGACGAGGTTCAGGGTAAGCTGACGCCGGGTGTAAAAGCCTACCGGGCCGTCGAACTGTTTGTGGCTGATCTGATTGCCTTCGGGCTCTCCGCACAGCGCTATCTTCTGGCGATTCTGGTGATGTTGTGTGCGATCACCGCCACTCTGACCCGCCATCATGCCCCCATGCGGTCGATGGAAACCCGCCTTGATTACACCGTTTCCCATACATTGCAGACCGTTGCCAATGCCATGCTATTGGGATCCAGTGCAATCTTTCGGCAATCCAGTATGGGCAGCACCGCTTCAATCTCTGCCGAAGAATTGTTGCTCCATAACTTCTGGGTGATCGGTTTTGCCTGCCTCACGCTTGCCAGTCTGTACCGGCTGTTCCGGGCCCCTGAACACCTTGCGCAAGGCGGCCGTCTGGGTCAGGCGTTCCTGGCGGTGCCGACGGCCTATACCGGTGCCTCGGGTATCTTTGTGATTGCGGTGGGCGCTGTTATTTACAGTGAGTTACGTGCGGCCGGTGCTCGCCGCCATCTGGCGCTCGCGGCAACGGCAATGTCTGGCTCTCTCGGTGTGGTGTTGCGACCCTGTCTGCTGGTGGTGGTGATTGCATACCTGAACCGGGAGGTGACGACCGATGAGCTATTCGGTTGGGGTATCTGGGTGTTTGTCTTGACGGCCACCATGTTTGGCGTGGTGGCCATGTCAGTTAACCGACAGGGCGCGTTTAACCTGGCCCCAACGGCTGAGGCGTTTCCGGCTTCGGTTAAGGCGCTTTGGCCGCTGCTGCCCTATGCCCTGGTGATGGTGGGTGTGGTGCTGCTGTATCGCTTCGCGCTTGACGTGAAGATGGACGAGTTCTCTGCGCCACGACTGCTGCCGGTGATGATGCTGGCAATCCTGGTGTATGAACACGTCAGCCTGAAATCTCGGCGGGGTAGAGCGACCAGTGAGGTTCAACATCAGGGCCTGGAGCGCAGTATTCGGAGCGCAACCAACGATACCACGGCCGAAATCGGTGCCCTGCTGCTGTTGCTGGGATTGTCAGTCAGTATTGGTGGTGTGATTGAGCGCTCCCACATTATGGAGGCGTTCCCTCAGGCGTTTGACAGTGCCTGGTCGGCGATGTTGCTGATGGTGGTGATTCTGGTGATTCTGGGCATGATAATGGACGCTTTTGGTGCGGTGATACTGGTAACGGCGACCGTGGCGACCATTGCCTACGCCAGCGGTATTCATCCCATTCATTTTTGGATGGTCACACTGGTTGCCTTTGAGCTCGGCTATCTGAGCCCACCGGTGGCCCTGAACCACTTGCTCACCCGGCAGGTAGTGGGAGAGTCTGAGGTACTGGCTGCGCAGCAGGAAGGCGGCACCTTCTATCAGCGTTATGAGCGGATTATCATGCCGTTGATCGCCATGGGTATTTCGCTGTTGCTGGTGGCTTTCGTGCCCCTCTTGTTCTACGCGACCTGAGATGGATTGACTGCGTTCACAAAAAAAGCGCCGTGCTATCGCAGGGCGCTTTTTTTTATTCCGGTTAACTCAGTTGAGTTTTGGGCCGGCTGCAACGATGGCGTCTGCCACGTCAAACTTCTTGAAGTTCTCTACGAACTGGCTGATCAGCTCTTCGGCTTTGCCGTCGTAGTATTCCGGGCTGGTCCAGGTGTTGCGTGGATTCAGCAGCCCGTTGTCCACTCCCGGAATGTGCTTGGGCACGCTCAGGTTCAGGGCATCGAGATGTTCGGTTTCTACGTCATCCAGGTCACCGTTCTGAATGGCTGCGATAATGGCGCGGGTCGTCGGAATGCTGAAGCGTTGGCCTTCACCGTAAGGACCGCCGGTCCAGCCTGTGTTGACCAGGAAGACCTTGCTGCCGAACTCATCCATGCGCTTCATCAGCAGCTCGGCGTAAACGCCGGCCGGGCGTGGGAAGAATGGCGCACCAAAGCAGGTGGAGAAAGTAGACTTCAGCTTGGACGAAGACCCCATCTCGGTAGAGCCCACCAACGCCGTGTAACCGCTCAGAAAGTGGTACGCAGCGGCTTCACGGCTCAGGATGGAGACCGGTGGCAACACGCCGGTCATGTCGCAAGTCAGGAAGATAATGTGCGAAGGCTCACCGGCGCGATTTTCCAGAACGCGCTTCTCAACGTGCTCCAGCGGGTAGGCGCAGCGGGAGTTCTCGGTCAGGGAAACGTCGGTGTAATCGGGCTCACGGGTTTCCGAATCGATCATCACGTTTTCAACAATGGCACCAAAGCGAATGGCGTCCCAGATGATCGGCTCGTTCTTCTTGCTCAGGTCGATGCACTTGGCGTAGCAGCCGCCTTCAATGTTGAACACCGTGCCCGGTCCCCAACCATGCTCGTCGTCACCAATCAGGAAACGATGGGGGTCGGCAGACAGGGTGGTCTTGCCAGTGCCGGACAGCCCGAAAAACAGGCAGGTTTCGCCGGTCTCGCTGACGTTTGCAGAGCAGTGCATCGGCAGTACGTCTTTCTCGGGCAGCAGGAAGTTCTGTACGGAGAACATGGCCTTTTTCATTTCGCCGGCGTAGTGCATGCCGGCCAGCAAGACTTTGCGTTTGGCAAAGTTGATGATAACGCAGCCGTTGGAGTTGGTGCCGTCTCGCTCGGGTACACACTCGAAATTGGCGGCATTAAGCACCTGCCATTCTTGCTTATCTGCCGAGTTATAGGATTCGGGGCGAATAAACAGATTGCGACCAAACAGGTTCTGCCAGGCCGTTTCTGTGGTCATCTTCACCGGCAGGTAGTGCTCGGGATCGGACCCGACGTGTACGTGGGAGACAAAACTGTCTTTTTCAGCAATGTAAGCTTCAACACGATCCCAGAGTGCGTCGAACTTGTCGGCGTCAAACGGGCGGTTGATGGGGCCCCACTGGATGTCGTCAGCGGTGCTGGGCTCCTCGACAATAAAGCGGTCCATGGGGGACCGGCCGGTGCGTTCGCCGGTGGTGACCACCAGAGAGCCGTTGTCTGCCAGCTGCCCTTCGTTCCTGGCCAACGCCATTTCAACCAGTTTTGCTGTACTCAGATCACTATAAGTGTTGCTCACTTCGACCTCGCCCTCGGGATGTCTTCGTAACTGCTCAGGCCGCCCCTGGGAAATTGGCGGAATTCTGAACAATCGGGTCAATTCAGGCGCGCTATTATGCCAGACGCGCCAATAAAAAACGACTGCGCTGAAAGCCGCGCCAAATCAGGCTTCCAGGCAACTGAACAGGCTGTTCAGTGTAACGTATGACCGGTGAAAAGGTGGTCAATGTCATTTCTATCGAAGCGATAGTTTGCATGGCAAAACTGGCAGTCCATATTGATATTGCCCTGTTCGTCAAGAATACTGTAGCACTCATCTTTGCCGATGGCTTCCAATGCGGCCAGCGTGCGCTCCCTGGAGCAGCTGCACCGGAAGGCAACTGGCTCGGCGTCGAACAGGCGCACGGTTTCCTCATTGAACAGCCGGTGCAAAAGGGTTTCGCTTTCAAGGGTCAGCAACTCGTCGGCCTCTACGGTGCGGGCCAGATGGTTGACCCGGTTCCATAAATCGTCGTCTTCTTCGGTGTGGCCGGGCAAGCGCTGTAGCATCAGGCCGGCAGCCGTGTCTTCGTTGGCAAACAGGAACAGGCTGGTGGCGATTTGTTCGGAGCGCTCAAAGTATTCCTCCAGGCAGCCGCTCAGGGTGTCTGCCTCCCGGGGGACCACACCTTGATAGCGTTGGCCCTGGTCCGGCGTAATAGTGATGGCCATACGACCCTTGCCAAGGAGGCCATTCAGGGTTTCGCCGGTGACCGCCTCACTATCGTGGCGGGCCAGTCCGCGAATGTGGCGGTCGTGGCTGCATTCTGCCATCAGGGTGCGCAAAGCGCCTTCACCGGCCGCCTGCAGTGACAGGGTGCCCTTGAACTTGAGGCTGCTGCTCATCAAAACACTGGCGACCAGGGATTCACCCAGCAGGCGTTGGATCGATTCCGGGTAAGGTGCCTGGGTGGCGATGTCTCGATAACTGTCGCCAAGCTGAACCCAGGCGCCCCGCACCTGACTGTGCTCAAAGATAAAACGTTGGAATTGATCTCGGGATGCCATGGTGTCTCCTGAAGCTGTCTGTCAATTGAGTGGTGAGTGCCCGGGCATGGTCAGTAGCGGGGCGGGTGTTGGGCATGACGAGAGTCTGTTGGGTCTGCTTTTACAGGCCGTTCTGATCCCGGAACTTTTGAATAGTGCGGCGATCTTTCTTGCTTGGTCGTCGTGCCGGTGGCAACTGAGCGGTTTGCATGGTTTTGCGCTGCCAGGCGAGATCTTCACGTTTTTTTACGCTGTCTTCGGTTTCGTGATAGAGCTTTTGGGCCTCAGGGGCGCCCCGACGGCGGTCGCTGATTTCGTCCACTATAACGATTTTTTCCTGCCAGCCCAGGCGCAGAGTAACTGTGGCACCGGTTTCTACCATTTTGCCTGGCTTGGCGCGCTGGCTATTGTAGTGAACCTTGCCGCCCTCTATCGCCTCTTTGGCCAGGCCGCGGGTTTTATAGAAGCGGGCTGCCCAAAGCCACTTGTCGAGCCGAATCTTGTGTTCGTCAGCGTTAGTTACCGCCATATCTCCTCACCTGATGGGCCTGCTGCCTGACTGATCTCAATTATAACCGCCCTGCCGTCTTGATGGCAGAGATTGCTGCAGCTGCAGGTCCGGTAATACCTCATCAAAATGGTGGATGCCAGGGATGAAGGGGTGTTGGGGTGAGGGTGCTTGCTTGCTGTCTGGTTCGAGGATGGCCAGGCATTGGCCGATTCCGGCGTGCCGGGCACTCTCTAGCACTGGAAAGCTGTCATCCACCATCAGGGTGTTTTCCCTGCGGTAAGGAATTCGGCGGCCGAGATCCTGCCAGAAGTGAGGGTCTTCTTTGGGTTTGCCCAACTCGTGACTGGAGATGATCGCATCTACGTGTTTGTCGAGGCCGGTCAGGCTAAGCTTCAAGGCGAGTGGATCCGGATGGCAGTTGGTGACAATAATCGAGCGAAGGCCAGACTGACGCAACGAGGCAAGAAAATCTGGCGCGTGCGGGCGGTAACCGATCCGGTCACTGACTTCGGCTTTAAGCCGGTTGATGTCCACACAAAGCCGATCACTCCAGTAGTCTGTGCAGTACCAGTTCAATGATCCCCGTTCGGCCATGATCATGGTTACAAGGGTTTCTCTGGCCTGTTCCGGGGGCAGGTTGTTTTGCTCGGCATACCGCTTTGGCAGGTGCTCCAGCCAAAAGTGCGAATCAAAGTGCAGGTCCAGCAGCGTTCCATCCATATCCAGGAACACGGTATCGAGCGTCGACCAGTTAACCATAAAAAACAGCCTGAAAGATTTTTTTCAGGCTGCCTCAGATTCCGGCTGCTGGCAAGCCGGAATTGTACCGATGACCAATCAGGCTCAGTTGTTGGACTGTTCTACAGTTTGCGGTTTGCGGCCAGTACGGGAGCAGCCCAGACAGCGAACAAAAGTCGCCTTGGCCGGGCCTACCACCAACACTTCACCGGCTTCACCCGCGTTGCCACCCAGGGCTGAAAACGGCAGTGACACCAGATAAACCGCACTGCCTACGATGGTGGTCGCAAGCAGGGCCGGGCGCAATAGAACGGCATCGGTTGTCATGGCGAGCGCGGAGGGGCTCTCATCGACCGCTCTGGCGTGGCCGAGTGATGAAAACGCCAACAGGCAAGCTGCAACGGTCGCAACCAGAGTGCGGGAAATTTTGCGGGTCATGATGAATCTCTCCTGAACGTATCGGCCCGGTTTGCCTGAGTTTTCAACTCCGGAATGTCTGCAAGAACCGAAAATGTGTCGGTCCATTGTAACCTGTGGGCATTAATTCTCTGTTAACTATGAATCATATTGCCCGAATTTCAAACGCTTTTTCGTTGAAAGATGTGCGCCAGGTGGCATCCCGGTGTTGAATTAGCGCTGGCATCGAGGGCAGTAGACGGTAGACCGGTTGTTCATCCGGATTTCTTTCAGTGTGGTGGTGCAGTCCGGGCAGGCCGCGCCGCCTCGACCATAAACCAGTAAAGATTGGGCAAAATATCCGGGTTTGCCGTCGCTGTTTACGAAATCCCGCAAGGTGGTGCCGCCCATCAGAATGGCTGCGCTCAGAGTTTCCCGTATGGCCTCGGCCAATCTGTGGTAACGGTCCAGGCTGATGCGTCCAGCTTTGCGCTTTGGGTGGATGCCCGCTTTGAACAGCGCTTCGTTAGCGTAGATATTGCCCACTCCAACCACAACATGATTATCCATGATGAAGGATTTGATGGGCGTTTGTCGCCCTCGGGAGCGGTTGAACAAGACGGCACCGTTAAAGTGCTCAGACAGCGGCTCGGGGCCGAGATCGCGGATCAGGGGGTGACGGCTCTGGTCGTCTGCCCAGAGCCAGCAACCGAACCGGCGAGGGTCGTTGAAGCGCAGTGTGCGACCGTTGTCGAGCGTGATCTCAACGTGGTCATGGGCCATGGCAGGGCTGCTGTCGGTGATTACTCGCAGGCTGCCAGACATGCCCAGATGTATGATAACAGTGCCGGCGTCCAGGTTCAGGAACAGGTATTTGGCCCGGCGATCCACGGACCGGATGATCTGGCCTTGCAGGCGCTCGGGCAGATCGTCCGGAACGGGCCAGCGAAGCCTTCCATTTCGAATCAGTACGCTGGTGATGGCCTGGCCTTCGCAGTGCGGTGCAATGCCTTGTCGGGTGGTTTCAACTTCGGGTAATTCGGGCACAGGGCCTCCGGTGCAAGGCGTGTTTCAGGGCCAATAGTGTAAACAGTAACAAAAAAGCCGCCAATCTCAGTTGTTGATGCGTACAGGTGTACGCTAAGGTTAATGGTGTGCTTACCCTTCGAGCGCTTGCGATTAACGCCTGCTGTATTGCCGTTCGAAGCTGCTTGATTTTTGAGGATAATTTATGTGGTTTAACGGTCTCCTTGACCTTTCGGTGTGGCAGTTAATCGTGACTGGTCTTGTGCTCACCCACATTACGATCGTCAGCGTAACGCTGTACTTGCACCGTCATTCGGCTCATAACGCGCTGGATCTGCATCCGGTGCTCAAACACTTTTTCCGTTTCTGGTTATGGTTGACGACTGCCCAGAACACCAAAGAATGGACCGCCATCCATCGTAAGCATCACGCCAAGTGTGAGACCGAGGAAGATCCCCACAGCCCGGTGGTGCTTGGTATTCGTAAGGTGCTGTTTGAGGGTGCTGAGCTCTACGCCGAAGCCGCGACGCCAGAAAACCTCGAGCGCTATGGTCAGCGCACCCCGGAAGACTGGATTGAACGCAATCTTTATAGCCGCCACAGAATGCTGGGTATCAGCCTGATGGCGGTTTTGAACCTGTTGTTGTTTGGCGTTCACGGCATCTGGATCTGGGCGGTTCAAATGATGTGGATTCCGGTCTGGGCAGCGGGTGTGGTTAACGGCGTTGGTCACTGGATGGGTTACCGCAACTACGAGTGTGCGGATAACGCCCGCAATATATCGCCACTGGGTATTCTGATTGGTGGTGAAGAGCTGCATAACAATCATCATACCTATCCGAACTCCGCCAAACTGTCCCGGCGCTGGTTTGAAGTGGATATTGGCTGGGGCTATATACGCCTGTTCCAGTTGTTTGGTCTGGCCAAGCCCAAGGGCTATCGCCCGATTGCCCACTACTTGCCAGGTAAGCAGGATATGGATGTGGAGACAGTCCAGGCCATTGCCAATAGCCGTTTTGACATCATGCGTCAGTACCGCAAACGGGTGGTGGAGCCTGTGCTTCGTCAGCAGAGAACATTGATGGATGATGAAATCCGGCCCCGCTATCACAAGCTCAAGAAGCTGTTGTCGCGCGAGGTATCTTTGATCCAGCCTCGGGAAAAGGAGCATCTGGACACGGTTCTGGCGGGTAACGAGATGCTGCGGTTGATCTATGAAAAGAGTCAGGAGTTACAGGCTCTTTGGCGTCAGCGTGGTCTCAAGCCGCAGGACAAGTTGCAGGCACTGATGGCGTGGTGCAAAGAAGCGGAAAGCAGCGGTGTCCGGTATCTCGAAGAGTTTGCGGCTCATTTGCGGGCGTACTCATTGCGACCGGTTGCCTGATTGTCGTCTTGAATGCCAATAAGGCCGGTTGATGAAATTCATCCGGCCTTATTATTTTTGGGTGCGGGCTATTCCGATTCGGGATTAACCCGGTAAAGGCTGTAGGTGACCTGGCCGGCGGTTTTCTGACGGTGCAGTTGCCAGGCGTGTGGAGCCGCCGGTGTGGTCAGTTCGCTTTCGTGTTCCACGTACACCCAGCCACCGGGCCTGACCCATTGCCCGGATTCCAGCAGTGGAAACAGTCGTTCCAGCCAGCTTTGCCGGAAAGGCGGATCCATAAAGACAATGTCGAAAGGAGCACCCTGGCGGGTGCCCAGATAGCTCTCCACATCCTGGCAGTGCACATCGCCTTTCTCCGACTTCAGCAGTCGCAGGTTGTCTCGCAGGGATCGGGCCAGTGCTGGCGTGTGGTCAATCAATGTTACACGGGCTGCCCCTCGCGACAGAGCCTCTAACCCGAGTGCACCGGACCCAGCGAACAGGTCCAGACAGTGGCTGCCGGCAATGTGAAAGTTCAGCCAGTTGAACAGGGTTTCCCGGGTGCGGGCCGGGGTGGGCCGCACGCCACCGGCATCCGGAAACCGCAACAGGCGGCTGCGCCAGTCGCCACCGATGATGCGCAGCTCTCCGACACCACTTTGGCTGTTGGTTCTGGTTGTTGCCAGGCCGGGTTTGCCTGGGGCCATTCTGCGTCGCGCCATGAGTGTGCTCCGGAATGCTGGGCGGGTTAGGTCATTGGCCGTCATGTTACCGGAAAGCTGCCCGCAGAGGATAATCGGCCGGCCCATCACTTACGGCGGCCAGTCTGCTAGAATGTTCGCTTCATTTTGGCCCCCTATTTCCAGACAGATGGTAAGACTATGACGGCAGAGTGGATTTCAATCGGCCTGTTGGCCCTTCTTGTTCTGTTCTTTGTGCTGGATATTGCCAGCAACCGCACGAGGGTGCCGCGCCCGAAGCCGGTGCCCCAGCGCAAACCGGAGATTGCGGAAGGTCCGGAACCGGTTAAGCCTGAGCAGTTGCCTGAGCAAGCATTGGCGGAACCTGAAACGGAAGTAGCGCCTGAGGTGCCTGCCTCTGCCCCAGCTGTTGCCGAGCCCGAGATTACGCCGGAACCGGTCACTGAGCCGGAACCGGCACCAGAACCGCCGATCAGTGTGTTTGAGCGGATCAAGCAAGGCTTGGGGAAAACCCGGGCGAACCTGACCGGTGGTTTAGCGGGACTGTTCGCCGTTGGAAAAAAAATCGATGAAGATCTGCTGGAAGACATCGAAACCACCTTGTTGATGGCAGACGTCGGGGTGACGGCGACGTCTGAGATTATTGAGGCTCTGACCGATAAGCTCGAGCGCAATCAGCTAAAAGACGGGGCCGCTCTGCGCAAGGCCTTGAAGGGTGAGCTTCATGGCCTGCTAAAGGATGTTACCCGGCCGCTGGATATCAGTGCCGACAATAAGCCGTATGTGATTCTGATGGTCGGCGTGAACGGTGTTGGCAAGACCACTACCATCGGTAAACTGACCCGCAAGTTCCAGACCGAAGGCAAATCGGTGATGCTGGCGGCGGGCGATACGTTCCGGGCGGCTGCGGTTGAGCAATTGCAGGTGTGGGGCGAGCGCAATAAGGTGCCCGTCGTGGCCCAGCACACGGGGGCAGACAGCGCCTCGGTTATCTTTGATGCCATTCAGTCTGCCCAGGCCCGGGGTACCGATGTGCTTATTGCCGACACCGCCGGCCGCCTGCAGAACAAAGACAACCTGATGAACGAGCTGACCAAGGTGGTCCGGGTGATGAAAAAACTGGATGAATCCGCACCCCATGAAGTGATGCTGGTACTGGATGCCGGTACAGGCCAGAACGCTCTGAGCCAGGCTCAGGTGTTCCAGCAGGCGGTGGGTGTGAGCGGCATTACGTTGACGAAACTGGACGGCACCGCAAAAGGCGGTATTGTGTTTGCCATCGCCCGTCAGCTGCAGCTGCCTATCCGGTTTATCGGTGTTGGTGAGCAGGCCGAAGACCTGCGCAGTTTTGATGCGGAAACCTTTGTTGACGCCTTGTTCGACGATTGAAGTACCGGCAACGGAGCCTTCGCCCCCAATGATCGAGTTTCGCCAGGTTACCAAGCGCTACGACAGCGACCATACCGCCCTGCGCCAGGTGAATTTCCACCTGGATCGGGGCGAGCTGGCGTTCCTTACCGGGCACTCCGGGGCCGGCAAAAGTACCCTGCTCAAACTGATCATGGTGATGGAGCGGCCGACCGCCGGTGAAGTAGTGGTAGGCGGCCAGCAGCTCAACAGCCTGCCCAAGCGCCAGATCCCCTACATTCGCCGGCACATCGGCGTGGTGTTTCAAAACCACCAGTTGCTGTTTGACCGTTCAGTGTATGACAACGTTGCCATGCCGCTTGAGGTGATGGGGGCGTCGCCTAACGACATCGGTCGACGGGTAAGGGCCGCGCTGGACAAGGTCGGTTTGTTGAGTAAAGAGAAAATGAATCCGCTTCAGTTGTCGGGTGGGGAGCAACAGCGTGTCGGCATCGCCCGGGCCGTGGTCAACAAACCGCCGGTACTGCTGGCGGATGAGCCTACCGGTAACCTGGATCCGGCGTTGTCGGCCGACATCATGCAGTTGTTCACCGAGTTCAGTCAGGTGGGTGTGACGGTCCTGATTGCGACTCACGATATTGCACTGATTAACGAAATGGGCCGGCGCCAGCTTATTCTGGATCATGGCCGTCTGGTTACCGGTGGCGGTGCTGCGGCAATGGGAGGTGTCAGTGGGTACTGACTCTCGCCAAAAGCAGGAAGCCCGGCGCGGCGCTGACCATCGTGCCAAGTCACCTTTGAAAGCCCAGGCGCGCAGTTATGTGGACCACCATCACAAGGTTGCCCGGGATTCAGCCCAGCGATTGTGGAAAACGCCGATCGCCAGTCTGATGACCTGGACGGTTATGGGGGTAGCGCTGGCTTTGCCTCTGGCTTTGTTGCTGTTACTCAACAGCTTGCAGGGCGTGAGTGCTGGCTGGGAGAGCAGTGCCCGGATCACCGCTTATCTGGCGATGGATATACCCATGGAGCAGGCGCGGGAAGCCGCCGAGGAGGTGGCGATTGATGGGCGGGTGTTGTCGGTGCAACTTGTTGACCGGGATCAGGCGCTGGCCGAGTTTCGAGCGTCTTCCGGCCTGGACGACGCCCTGGATTTCCTGGATGAAAATCCGTTGCCGCATACCTTGCTGATTACTCCGGAAGACAGCGCCCGCTCGGCAGAGGGTGTTCGTGCTTTGGTGGCCTTTGTTGAGGGAATGGACGGGGTTGCACAGGTTCAGGTAGACCTTGGCTGGTTGCAGCGATTGAATGCCATGACCGACATTCTTGCCAGGGCGGTTTGGGCACTGGCACTGCTGCTCGGTGCGGCGGTTATTTTGGTGATTGGCAACACCGTGCGACTGGCTATCGAAAACCGTCGAGATGAAATTCTGGTGGCAAAGTTGGTGGGCGGGACGGACGCTTTTGTGCGACGGCCGTTTTTGTATACCGGAACCTGGTTTGGACTGGGCGGTGGGGTTGTCGCCTGGTTGCTGATCCAGATGTCGCTGTGGTGGTTAAATGGCCCGATTGAGCGCCTGGCCGGCCTCTATGGCAGTGAGTTTGCGTTGCAGGGGCCGGGGATAGACGGAGCGTTGGCATTGATTCTCATCGCAATGCTGTTAGGCTGGCTTGGCGCCTGGCTCGCGGTGAAGCGTCATCTGGATGACATAGAACCGGGAGATATTGCCGGAGGGTGATCCGGATAGCGGGAAAACCGTATTGAAGATACAGCTTGTTCTGGCGTAGTTTGAGTGCCCTGACTGGGTGTCAGAAAAGCAAAAGCCAATTCTCAGACTGTTGATTTTTAACGTTTTACTGAGAATTAAAGGAACTTAACAGGCTCTTGGCGGTCTAACGTTTAGTTGTTATATTTAACGGCTGTCAGGTTCGGAGGTTGATGCATGGGTATGAGTTTACAGCTGGTTGACAGACTGGTTCCGGGTGCGAATCTTGAGTCTTATATTCAGGCGGCAAGTCGCATTCCAGTGCTCTCGGTGGACGAAGAGCGGGAGCTGTCAGAACGGCTTTATTACGAGGGAGACGTTGAGGCTGCCCGTCACCTGGTGCTGTCTCACCTGCGTTTTGTTATTCATATTGCCCGCAGTTACTCCGGTTATGGCCTGGCTCAGGCGGATTTGATCCAGGAAGGCAATGTAGGCCTGATGAAGGCGGTCAAGCGTTTCAATCCGGAGTACGGTGTTCGTCTGGTGTCGTTTGCAGTGCACTGGATCAAAGCAGAGATTCACGAGTTCATTCTGCGCAATTGGCGAATTGTGAAAGTGGCCACAACCAAGGCCCAGCGCAAGTTGTTTTTCAACCTGCGCAGCCAGAAGAAGAAGCTGGCCTGGTTGAGCCACGATGAGCTCAATGCGGTGGCGAAGGATCTGGGTGTTGAGCCCAGGGTGGTCCGTGAAATGGAAGGCCGATTGTCTTCGCACGATACGTCGTTCGATGGCCCGACCGATGACGACGAAGACAGTGCCTATCAGGCGCCGGCTTATTATCTGGAAGACCGTCGGGGTGATCCGGCGGTGCAGCTGGAGAATTCGGACTGGTCGGAGGATTCCAATGGCCGGCTGATGCAGGCTTTGAGTACGCTGGATGAGCGTAGTCAGGATATTCTGCGTGAGCGCTGGCTGACTGAGGGTAAGTCGACGTTGCATGAGCTGGCGGACAAGTATGGTATCTCTGCCGAGCGTATTCGTCAGTTAGAGAAGAATGCGATGAAGAAGATCAAGGCGCAGATGACTGAGGCAGCCTGATCCGCCCCTGAGCGCTGAAGTCAAAACGCCACCACCGTTCGCGGTTGGTGGCGTTTTTGTTTGTATACCTTATAGAATCCAGACTTCCGGGCAGAAGCAACTGGGTGGGCCTTTCCAAAACACGCTCCTTCGGCACATCCATGTGACGCTTGGGCTCCGCCATCCATGGCTCCGCACAGTTTTGGAAAGGCCCACCCAGCTGCTTCTCCAACTTTTGGAGCGGGACCAGTAAAAATGACGAGTAGACTTCCTCACATCGCGTTTCTGGGCATTGGCCTGATGGGCGCGCCGATGACCCGA
>NZ_JACUUB010000086.1 GCF_014859525.1 Marinobacter sp. | reverse complement strand
ACCGGCGAGGCAAAAAAGGGTCAGTCCCCGTTCGGGGACAGACCCCTGAAGACCCTAGTGCACACTAGCTCCCTGCTTAGGCTTGTTGCCAAAACACACCTGAAACACATCGTTATAATGCTTGGCAAAATTTACCGAAAGCCCTTCCTTCAGGTAATCCGGCAGCTCCTCGTAATCGCCCCGGTTGGCTTCCGGCAGGATCAGGTTGTTGATCTTCTGCCGCCGTGCCGCAATCACCTTTTCCCGAATACCACCTACGGGCAGCACCTGCCCGGTCAAGGTCAGCTCACCGGTCATCGCCAGGTTTTGCTGCGGCGCTTCCTTGCGGGCGATGGAGAGCAGGGCGGTGGCCATGGTCACACCCGCGCTCGGTCCGTCTTTGGGCGTCGCGCCCTCCGGCACATGCAGGTGAACAAATGACTTGTCAAAGAACGTCGGGTCGCCTTTAAAGCGTTTCAGGTTGGACGACACATAGCTGTAGGCAATCTCCGCCGATTCCCGCATCACCTCGCCCAGTTGCCCGGTCAGCTTGAAGCCGCGCTGGCTGGTGTGAATACGTGAGGCTTCGATACTCAGGGTGGCCCCGCCCATGGCGGTCCAGGCCAGGCCGGTGACCACGCCGGTGCCTTTCAAGGATTTCTCTTTCTTGAATGCCGGTTGCCCCAGGTAACTCACCAAATCAGAGACGCCCACCTTGACCGGTTCATCCGGCTTTTCCAGCAGCTTCACAATGCCCTTGCGGATGATCTTGTGCAGCAGCTTTTCCAGGTTCCGCACGCCGGCTTCCCGGGCATAGCCTTCAATTACCTGGCGCATAGCCGCGTCGGTAATGTTCAGTTGTTTTTTCAACAGCCCGGCCCGTTTTAGCAGGCGTGGCAACAGGTGGTGCTTGGCAATGGCCAGTTTTTCCTCGCCAATGTAGCCGGACAGGCGAATCACATCCATCCGGTCGAGCAGTGGCCGGGGAATCGTATCCAACTGGTTGGCCGTGCAGATGAACAGCACCTTGGACAGGTCCATGCGGACATCCAGATAATGATCCAGAAAGTCCTTGTTCTGTTCCGGGTCGAGGGTTTCCAGAAGGGCAGAAGCGGGATCGCCCTGATAGGACGAGCCGATCTTGTCGATCTCATCCAGCATGATCACCGGATTGGCCACCTTGCTGTCCTTCAATGCCTGTACAAACTTGCCCGGCATGGCACCGATGTAGGTGCGACGATGGCCTTTGATTTCGGCTTCATCGCGCATACCGCCCACACTGAACCGGTAAAACTCCCGGCCCAGTGCATCGGCCACCGAATGGCCAATCGAAGTTTTGCCCACCCCCGGTGGGCCAACCAGCAGCAGTATGGAACCACTCACTTCACCCTTGAAGGTGCCTTCGGCCAGGAACTCGATAATGCGGTCTTTCACATCGCCCAGGCCATCGTGGTCACGGTCCAGAATCTTGCGGGCTTCGGCCAGATCAAAGTGGTCTTCGGAATGAACGCCCCAGGGTACCTGGGTAATCCAGTCCAGGTAATTGCGGGTAACGCCGTATTCCGGGGAGCCCTGCTCCAGCACACGAAGCTTCTGCACTTCGTCTTTGAATCGCACCTGCACAGCTTCTGGCGGATCGAGCTTGGCCATGCGTTCTTCAAAACGCTCCACATCCGCGGTCTTATCGTCTTTGGCGATACCCAGCTCCCGCTGGATCACCTTCAATTGCTCGCGCAAGAAGAACTCACGCTGGTGCTTTTGCACCTTCTCGTTCACTTCCTCGTTGATCTCGGATTGCAGGCGCGCCACTTCCTGTTCTTTGCGCATCAGCAAGAGCACCCGCTCCATGCGCCGGAGTAGCGGCACCGTATCCAGAACATCCTGCAATTCGCGGCCCGGCGCGCTGGTCATTGAAGCGCCAAAATCCGCCAGGGGTGAGCTGTCTTCCGGGCCAAAGCGGGACAGGTACTGCTTGACCTCTTCGCCATAGAGCGGATTGGTACGCAGCAGCTCCTTGATGGCGGCGATAATGGCCAGGGTGTACGCCTTGAGCTCGTCTGCCGGTTCCTCCGGCTCCTCTGGATATTCCACTTCCACCAGATAGGGTGGCCGGCGGCGCAACCACTGAACGATCTTGAAACGTTGCATGCCCTGGGCAATAAACTGAACCTTGCCGCCCTCACTCTGGGCATGGTGAACCCGTACCGCACAGCCCATGTTTTCCAGTTCATCGCTGGCGGGAACGCTGGTTTCGGATTCCGGGTTTTCCACAAAACAGATGCCCAACATCTTGTGGTCGGTCTCTGCCACCCGCTTGAGGGTTTCCTGCCAGGGGTCTTCATTGACCACTACCGGTTGCACTTGCGCCGGAAAAAACGGACGGTTTGTTACCGGTAGCAGATACATCCGCCTTGGCATCGACTGCCTGGGCAGTGCCAGGCTTTTGCTGTTTTCGTCTTTGCCGATGTATTCGGTAACGTCTTCTTCAAAATCTTCCAGGGAGTCTTTGCGGCTCTCGTTGTTCATACCGTTTGCTCTCAAGGTGTGAGTGATTAACAACCTATGTGACGGCAAAGGTCGGTTTTTCAAGCTGGCTTGATTTTTAGTCACTTGGCCCCAATACCAAAGCCATCACACGTTTTATTAATCGGGAAAACCTATGACAGCTTCGCCGTACATCTTTGATGCCACCATGGACAATTTCCAACAGAAGGTTATGGAAGCCTCTGCCAGCACACCAATCCTGGTGGATGTGTGGGCCGAATGGTGCGCCCCGTGCAAGCAGCTGATACCGATACTGGAAAAGCTGGCGGAGGAATACCAGGGCAACTTTCAGCTGGCCAAGGTGAATGCCGATGAGCAGCAGGAGCTGACCTCATCGTTAGGCGTGCGCAGCCTGCCAACGGTGATCCTGGTAAAAGACGGCCAGGCCGTGGACGGCTTTAACGGTGCCCAGCCAGAAAGCGAAATTCGCAAGGTGCTGGATAAGCATATCGAAGCCCCGGCGGAAGACCCTTATGAAAAGGCTCACGCTCTTTGGGATGCCGGTGATGTAGACGGTGCCCTGGTGATTTTGACCGAGCTGAACCAGAAAGACCCGGAAAATCTGGATGTACTGATTGACCTTGCGCAACTGAAGGCCGAGCAGGGTGATCTGGAAACTGCCGAACAGGTGCTGGATAGCCTGCCGCCGGAAGAAAAACTGCAGCACAAAGCCAAGCAGCTGGCGGCCCGAGTGAAGTTTATGCGCCAATCGGGCGAGTTGCCTCCGCAGGCAGAGCTGGAAGCCAAATTGGAAGCCAACCCTGAAGATCCAGAAGCTTTGCATCAACTGGCCCTGCACAGAGTGCTGCAAGACAATAATGCCGGCGCCATGGACCTGCTGATTCGCCTGATGCAGGCGGACAGCACCTACAAGGACGGCATCGCCAAAACCACACTGGTGGAACTGTTCGAGAAACTGGGCAACAACAATCCGGACGTGCGTACCTACCGTAGGAAGCTGTACACCCTGATGCACTGACCCGGCATCAGGAATCGCAGCGCGAGGCCGGATAACCCTGTTACCCGGCCCATTAACCCGACATCCCCGCCATGCTCAGACTCCCGCCCCAGCCAGACAACTGCGAACTGTGTGAGCGTCCCGTTGCCAGGCTGACCCGGCATCACCTGATTCCCAGGCATCTGCATCGTAAAAAGCGGTTTCAGAAGCTGTTCAGCAAAGAGGAGTTGATTACCCGCACTTTGTGGGTCTGCCGGCCCTGCCATAACGCGATTCATCGGGCGCGTTCGGAGTATGAGCTGGGGTTATATTACAACACGCGGGAGCGTTTGCTGGAGTTGGAGGAATTGCGGGTGTTTGTAGAGTGGATTCGGGAGAAGCCGGCGGGGTTTGTGCCGAAGAAGGGGGGGTGAACAGGCCCGCCGGAGCGGGCCCATTGCCAAGAGGTTATGCCTTGCCTTGCTTCATCGCCTCAAACTCATCCTCAAAGAAGAACACCTCCTCCCCGAAGGCGGGCTCCAACTCATGCAACCAGGTGGCGGTCTCGCTGTACTTGGCGAAGAACGGGCGCTGCACCCAGTCCGGGTTGCGGCCCTGTAGGAAGCGCAGTACGAACACCTTTTCACCCTGAATGTTGGCGATGCCCTGGATCTCCACCTTACCGGGGCCGGCGCTCATGCTGGGGCCACGAGCGGTGCGGGCCAGACCGCTGACTTTTTTCATCGCCTCGCGGTAGATGTGGTAGGCCTCGGCCAGGGGCACCTCGAAGTAGTTCTTGGCGCCGGTGTCCCGCTCTACAAACATGTAGTAGGGGATGATGCCCAGCTGAACTTCTTTCTTCCACAGCCTGGCCCAGTCATCAGCGTTGTCGTTCACGTGCTTGATCAGCGGGCCCTGGGCGCGGATTTCGGCGCCGGTGGCGCGGATGCGACGGATCGCTTCTTCGGCGATGTCGGTGGTGATTTCCTGCCAGTGGTTGTAGTGGGCCATGATCGCTACGTGCTTACCGGCATCGACCAGTTTGGCGAACAGCTCGATCAGCTCGTCGGCATCTTTGTCGGTGACAAAACGGTACGGCCAGAAGGTGAGGGCCTTGGTGCCGATGCGGATGGTCTGGATGTGGTCGAATTCCGGCTCAAGCAGCGGCTCCAGGTACTGAACCAGATTCTTGGTCTTCATCACCATAGGGTCGCCACCGGTTACCAGCAGGTCGGTCACTTCGGTGTGTTCCTGCAGGTAGCCGTGCAGCTTTTCAGCTTCGGTGCTCGACATCTTCAGGTCTTTGTCGCCCACAAACTGCGCCCAGCGGAAGCAGAACGTGCAATAAGAGTGGCAGGTCTGGCCCTGGGCCGGGAAGAACAGCACGGTTTCGCGGTACTTGTGCTGCACGCCGTCCAGCACTTCGCCGTCCAGCTCCGGCATGTTCATTTCCATCTGGCCGGCCGGGTGCGGGTTCAGTTCGTCCCGGATAATTTTGGCGGCGGCCTGGATGTCTTTCTTGTCGGCGCCGTCACGGTGCAGCTGCGCCATCTGTTCGTAATGTTCGTCCGTGAGCATACCTTTTTGAGGGAACACGAGCTGATAGATGGGGTCGTTCGGTACCTTGTCCCAGTTAATCAGTTCATTGATCACATATTCATTAACCCGGAACGGTAGCACGCTGGCCACCACTTTCATTTCGAACAGGGTCTCTTCGGGGAGATTCTGGATCGCCTCAATTTTGTCGAGCTGGCGGTCGGTAAAAACCTTGAACCGGCGTTCCTCGAATTCCTGAACCGGGATGCGGTTCGGAAAGGTGACGATGGAGTTCATAGATCGCCCTCTGATTGGATGAAAACGTGTAAAGGAGGGGTTTGCCACTTCCTTTATTGGTCAAAAAACGGGCAGGCAAGTATACATAAATCGAAATTCATTTTCAGGTCTAATTAATAATCGGCCAGTGATCTTGTCTTGTGTGCCGTTAACTGTCGATAAATTACGTTATTAAGCGTAAAAAGTAGCTAACGTCGTTGAAAAAGTGATCGTTTAAGTCTTTAGCTATGCGATGAATATGGTGCCGGAAATGGGGGAGACATTGGTATGAGTCGGATTGTTTTTATTATCGAAATTCGACATTATTACGTAACTAAAAGTACATAACAGGGTTTTTGAGGGCATTAAAACGCCTGTTTGTTTGTGTTTTTGGGTGGTTTTGTAGTAAAAATACGAAACTTTTGTTCGCAAGCGATTTCCGGGTAACCGCGAACGCCTTGTTCGGGCCGGCCATGAGCCAAAAGCCTTACTGCTGACCGGTCCTGCGGCAGGAAAAATATGAAAGCTGTTCTATGCTTGAAGAACGTTATTTGCACTGTTCAGCGTTTTTCACAGACTGATGTGCCCACAATAAAACTGCAGATTATTGCAGCTTTTCGCTATTGCACCGTGTGCGGCTGCTGATCGTGGCCCACGTTGCACATTAAGATGCCAAGGGGAGGATTTGATGTACCAGGACGATGATCCCACTGAAACCAGTGAATGGCTTGATGCGCTGGAATCTCTGATCGAGAACGAAGGCGTAGATCGGGCCAAATTTATTCTGGAAAGATTGTCAGAGCGCGCCAGCAGAGACGGCACCGAGCTGCCCTACGCCATTACCACGCCGTTTCGCAATTCCATTCCCGTTGCTCAGCAGGCGCCGATGCCCGGTGATCTGTTCATGGAACGTCGAATCCGTTCCCTGATTCGCTGGAACGCCATGGCCATGGTGATGCGAGCCAACCAGCGGCCCGGAGACCTGGGCGGCCATGTGTCGTCTTTCTCGTCTGCCGCCACCCTGTATGACGTTGGCTTCAACTACTTTTTCCACGGTGGGGACGAAAAACGCGAATCCGACCTGGTCTATTTTCAGGGGCATTCGTCGCCGGGCATTTACGCCCGCTCCTTTCTGGAGGGCCGGTTCGAAGAGTCGGATCTGGACAAGTATCGTGAGGAAGTTGATGGCACTGGCCTGTCCTCTTACCCCCACCCCTGGCTGATGCCGGATTATTGGCAGTTCCCGACCGTATCCATGGGTCTGGGCCCGATTCAGGCGATCTATCAGGCGCATGTGATGAAGTACCTGGATAGCCGGGAGCTCATCGAAATGGGTGATCGCAAGGTCTGGTGTTTTGTCGGCGATGGCGAATGTGACGAGCCAGAAACCCTGGGCTCCATTTCCATGGCCGGCCGCGAGAACCTCAGCAACCTGGTGTTTGTGGTCAACTGCAACCTGCAGCGGCTGGATGGCCCGGTACGGGGCAACGGCAAAATTATCCAGGAACTGGAAGGCGTGTTCCGGGGTGCTGACTGGAACGTGGTCAAAGTGGTCTGGGGCCGTCACTGGGATCCTCTGTTCGAGAACGACAAAGACGGAAAAATGCAGCAAGCCATGGACGAAGTCTGTGATGGCGATCTGCAGAACTACAAGAGTAATGGTCCTGCCTATACCCGTAAGCATTTCTTCAACAAGTTCCCGGAGATGGCCAAGCTGGTTGAAAACCTCTCGGATGAAGATATCAACAAGCTTAACCGTGGCGGCCATGACCCATACAAAATCTACGCCGCCTACCACCACGCCATCCACAAAAATGGTGGTCGGCCAACGGTGATTCTGGCCCATACCATTAAAGGTTACGGCTTTGGTGAGGCAGGAGAGGCCCAGAACACCGCCCACTCCCTGAAGAAGCTGGACATTGAGCAGCTGAAGTCATTCCGTGACCGCTTTGCGGTGCCGCTGAAAGACGAGGAGCTTAAAGACGTGCCTTACTACCGGCCAGCGCCGGACAGTCCGGAAATCGTCTACATGAAGAAGCGCCGGCAAGAGTTGGGTGGCTTCTATCCCAAGCGCCGCAAAGACAGCCAGCCGTTGCAGGTTCCGGAGCTGGACATCTTCAAAGCCGTGCTGGAAGGCTCCGGTGATCGCAAGATTTCCACCACCATGGCGTTCGTCCGGTTGTTGACCGCGCTAACCAAAGACAAGCGTATTGGCAAGCGGATTGTGCCCATCGTTCCGGACGAAGCCCGTACCTTTGGTATGGAAGGCATGTTCCGCCAGTTGGGCATTTACACCGCGGAAGGTCAGAAGTACGTCCCGGAAGATCGGGATCAGATCATGTACTACCGGGAAGACAAAAAAGGCCAGATTCTTGAAGAAGGCATCAACGAGGCCGGCTCCATGGCGGCCTGGATGGCTGCAGCAACGTCTTACAGCACCAACAACTTCCCGTTGATTCCGTTCTACATTTTCTACTCCATGTTCGGCTTCCAGCGGGTTGGCGACCTGGCCTGGGCCTCTGGCGACATTCAGGCCCGCGGTTTCCTGATCGGTGGCACCGCCGGCCGTACTACTCTGAACGGTGAAGGTCTGCAGCACCAGGACGGCCACAGCCACGTATTGGCCAACACCATTCCTAACTGCAAGGCCTACGATCCGGCTTACGGTTACGAAATGGCCGTGGTGCTTCGCCACGGTATGAAAGAAATGTTCGAAGACAACAAGAACGTCTTCTACTACCTGACCATCGAGAACGAAAACTACGAACAGCCAGCGATGCCGAAGGATTGTGAAGACGGCATTATCAAGGGCATGTACAAGTTCGAGTCGGTAGAGGCCAAGGGCGGCAAGAAAGCCTCCCGGGTGCAGTTGCTCGGCGCCGGCGCCATTCTGAACGAGGTTCGTGCGGCGGCCCAGTTGCTGAAAGACGACTGGGGTGTGGGGTCGGACGTGTGGAGCGTTACCAGTTACAACGAACTGGCTCGTGATGGCCAGCACGTTGAACGCTGGAATCGCCTGCATCCGGACGACAAGCCCAAGAAAGCGTATGTCACCCAGTGCCTGGAGAAGCAATTCGGACCGGTGGTGTCGTCCACCGATTACATCAAGCTGCACTCCGAGCAGCTCAGGGCGTTCATTCCCAAAACCTATCTTACCTTGGGTACCGACGGCTTTGGCCGCAGCGATACCCGGGAAAAGCTGCGCAGCTTTTTTGAGGTAGACCGTTACCACGTGGCGGTCAGCGCGCTGTCTGCCCTGGCGCAGGATGGTGAAGTGAAGAACGATGTGGTTCTTGACGCGATGCGCAAGTACGGAATCGATCGCAACAAAACGAACCCGGTGCTGAGCTAAGGAGACCGCAATGAGTGAACAGGAAATCAAGGTTCCGGATCTCGGCGGTGCGGACGAAGTCGAGATAATTGAAATCACCGTCAGCGAGGGGGACTCGGTTCAGGAAGAAGACCCGATTCTGACGGTAGAATCCGATAAAGCCTCGGTTGAATTGCCCGCCCCTGGCGCCGGCAAAATCACCAAAATTACCGTTAAAGTGGGTGACAAGGTGAAAGAGGGCGATGTGATCGGCACGTATGACGCCAGCGATGACGCGGGTAGCTCAGGCGATGGCGATGATGCCGGCGAAGAACAAGCCGAAGCCAAGACCGAGGCGAAACCGGAAACCAACGCTGAAGACAGCAAACCGGCGCCCAAAAAGAAATCCGGCGGTTCCCGCACCGAACTGGTGAAGGTGCCGTCCCTGGATGGCTTTGACGATGTGCCGGTAATTGAAATCAACGTGGCTGAGGGTGACACCATCGGTGTTGACGACCCGCTGGTGACCGTGGAGTCCGACAAAGCCACCATGGAAATTCCGTCGCCCTATGCGGGTAAAGTCGGCAAGATTCTGGTCAAAGAAGGCGACAAGTTGTCTGAAGGCAACGACCTGCTGGAAATGACCGTTGAGGAAGAGAGCAGCGAGGCTGACGAAGCTTCCGATTCTGACGACAAGGCAGAGACCAAAAGCCAGGATCGCCAGCCTGAGCAAAAAGCGGATAAGCAAGAGCCTGCGCCACAGCCACAAGGCTCCACTTACGAGCCACCGGCCCCAGGCGCCAAGGTTCATGCCGGCCCTGCCGTGCGCAAGCTGGCCAGGGAATTGGGTGCCGATCTGGCTCGAGTGAAAGGCTCCGGCCCGAAAAACCGCATCATCAAAGACGATGTGCACGCCTACGTGAAGAGCCAGCTGCAGCAATCCCAGCAGGGTGGCTCGGTAGGCACCGGCTCCGGCATTCCGGGTGTGAAACTGCCTGACTTCAGTCAGTTCGGTGATATTGAGCGCGAAGGTATGTCGCGCATGATGTTCGCCACCGCGAACAACATGCAGCGCAGCTGGCTGAACGTGCCCCACGTGACCCAGTTTGACGACGCCGACATCACCGAGATGGAAGACTTCCGCAAGGCCCAGAAAGCCGCCGGCGAGAAGCGTGGTGTGAAGATGACCCCGCTGCCGTTCCTGCTCAAGGCCTGTGCTGCCGCCTTGGCGGAACTGCCTCAGTTCAATGTGTCTCTGGATATGGAACGCAAAGAGGTGGTGCGCAAGAAGTACATCCACATCGGCATTGCGGTCGACACGCCCAACGGTTTGATGGTGCCGGTGATCCGGGATGTCGACCAGAAAGGCCTGTGGGAACTGGCCGCCGAGAGCGCCGAACTGGCTCAGAAGGCGAGGGACAAGCAGCTCAAGCCGGCAGAAATGCAGGGCGCCTGCTTTACCATCACCAGCCTGGGTGGCATTGGCGGCACCGCGTTCACGCCCATCGTGAACACACCGGAAGTGGCCATTCTGGGTGTCTCCAAGGCATCCATGAAGCCCGTGTGGGACGGCAAGGCATTCCAGCCACGGCTGATGCTGCCGCTGTCGCTGTCTTACGACCACCGGGCGGTGAACGGGGCCGATGCTGCCCGGTTTACCAACCTGCTGACGCAGTTGTTGGGGGATATTCGTACCCTGCTGTTGTA
>NZ_JACUUB010000085.1 GCF_014859525.1 Marinobacter sp. | reverse complement strand
CCCAGCGTGTCGCACAACCGTGCGGAGAACTGCGGCTCCAGGCTGCCTACCGACAACCACCGGCCATCACTGGTCTGGTAGTAATCGTAGAAGGAACCGCCGTTGAGCATGCCGCCCTCGGGCTTCTGGGGCTGGCCGCCGGCCAGGGCGGCGGCGCCGGCCATGGCGTTGAGGGCGAAGGCGGCGTCGGTCATGCTGATGTCGATAAAGGCGCCCTGCCCGGTTTGCTGGCGCTGGATGACGGCGGCGAGAATGCCCATCACGGCGTGGTGGGAGCCGCCGGCCACATCCGCAATCTGGATGCCCATGGGGGGCGGGCCGCTGTCGGCGCGGCCGCAGTGGCTGGCAACGCCGGAGATGGCCAGGTAGTTGATGTCGTGGCCGGCGCGGTCTTTGTAGGGGCCGGTCTGGCCGTAGCCGGTGATGGCGCAGTAGATCAGTTTGGGATTGATGGCTTTGAGGGTTTCATAACCGATACCCAGGCGGCTCATTACGCCCGGGCGGAATTGCTCCACGACGATGTCGTACTCTTTGACCAACTCTTTCACCTTCTCCACGCTCTCAGGCTGTTTCAGGTTGAGCTGGAGGGTTTGTTTACCCCGGCTCAGATAGGAAAACGTGGTGCTGAATTTGCCATCAAACGGGGGCATCACTTTGGCCAGGTCTACCCGGTCTGGCGCTTCCACGCGCAGCACTTCCGCACCCAGGTCGGCCAGCATCATGGTGGCGTAGGGGCCGGGCAACAGGGTGCTGAAGTCGAGTATTCTGAGGGTATTCAGGGGGCCTGCCATGGTTATCTCCGTTATCTTATCGGGTATTGTTGTTACTCTGGCTCATGCTGCCGGGTTTTGCAGGCAGGGCCAACTGCCGGTTACTTCATTCCCATTGGCCGAATCTTCCATCTTTCGTTAAATCAGGTGGTTGCATTGTCGTGCCGGGCACTTATGATGAATGTCGTTCTTCTTGATGGCAGTGGTTATGTCTACCCTGACGGTTTCAAAACATTTTGTGGAAGCATCGCTCACCGGCGCTGAACGGTTGGGGCTGGACACCCGTGCGATTTTGCTGGAGGCGGGCATATCGCCGGATTTGCTGCGCATAGAGATGGCCCGGGTTAACAGTGATCAGTTCAGCCGGCTGATGCAGGTTATCTGGAACCGCACCGGCGATGAGTTTATGGGCATGGGGCCGCGCAAGGCCCGCACCGGCACCTTTGCCACCATGTGCGCGCTGGTGATTGGCTGCCAGAACCTCGAGGAGGTGTATCAGCAATCTTTTCAGTTCTCACGGCTGTTCGAACCGATGGTCAGCATGGAACTGGAGATCAACGATGACAACGTCAGGCTGATTACCCGCATTGAAGGCGAAATTAACGACCCCAGCTATTTCCTGCGGGAGAGCATTCTGGTGATCTGGCACAGGCTGGGTAGTTGGCTGATTGGCCAACCGGTTGAGCTGGAGAAAGCAGAATTCAACTATCCACGGCCGGCCCACGGTGATGAATATCGGCATATCTTCCGTTGCCCATTGGTGTTTGAATCCGACTGCACTGCCCTCACCTTCAGTAAGCGTTTTCTGTCGGCACCGGTGATTCGCGATAAGCCGGAGATACGTCAGTTTCTGAAAACCTCCCCGGCCGATCTCTTGTCTCGCCCGGATGAGAGCAATACCTGGACCGGTCGCATCCGGGCCCTGATTGGCCGGGACTTCTCCAAACCAATGCCAGACTTCGACTGGATTGCTCAGGAGCTGCACACCAGCCCGCAAACACTGCGCCGGCGACTGAAGCAGGAAAACACCTCGTTTCAGGAGATCAAAGACTTACTGCGGCGGGATATGGCCATCTACTACCTGAGCCATCAGGAGCTGCCCATTAACGATATTGCTGAGCGGGTGGGCTTTACCGAACCGTCCACCTTCCATCGGGCCTTCAAGAAGTGGACCGGTGTTACCCCGGGCGCCTGGCGCGAAGGCGAGCGGGGCGATTTGGCCGACTGATCAGGAGCCAGCGCCGCCCTGTTGCAGGTTGCGGATGAGCCGGCCCAGGGTCAGTGCGATGTCGTTCACCTGATTGCGGCTATGAGCCAGCTGAAACAAACGGGAGCCGTCCCTAGGATCGTAAATCCAGCAGGCACCTACCGCAGGCTCGCAATCCCAGCGCGGCTGAGGGTTAATACCAAACACCGTAAAAGATGAAGACGTTTGTACGGTGGTTTCATCGGTGTTACGGGTGATTTCCTGTATGTTCAGGTTGTCATTACTTACGCTCACCCGATATCTGATATCCGCCGGCCGATCCAGCCGGACCACCGTTTTATCACGGCGCCAACCCGCCGTTTCGAGCAGGGCGTTCAGGTGAACCGTCAAGGCTTCTCTGTCTGAATCCGCCAGATAGAGTTGGCGCAACCGGGTTATGTCCTCACCACTGGCAGGCTCGATGATGGCGACGGGCTCCCGGACTTGCCCGCCGTTACTTGCCAGTTCTCGCACGGTGGCGCGATTCTCTTTTTCAATGTCTGTGATCAGCTTTAACGCTGGCTGGTAATGATCACCCTCTGCACCGGCGCGGGTAACGTAGGCTTCCAGCGCAGAACGAGCTTCATTCAGGTGCCCGACCTGTAACATAGCCCGGCCGCGATAGTAAAAGTAGTCAGCGGGTTTCTCGCCTTCCATTTTCTGTAGACGGTTCAGGTATTCACTCGCCTCTCCCCAGCGCTCGGCGGTCACCGCCTCTTCCGTCGCCAGCATCAGGCGACGAATTTCATGCTCAGGAGCCAGCGCCAACGCAGGCGCAGAGACGGCCATCAGCGCCGAACACATAACCATTCCAGCCAGCAAGGAACAGCTTGGGGTCCGCCGGAATTTATTGAGTGACAACATACCGCTACTCCTGAGTTTCATGATCATCATCCGCATCCACCTCAGCCTGATCAACAATGACCTTGGGCAGTTCTTTTTTGACCCTCACGCCAAGCTCAACAAACCGGTTGGCCTGGGCAATCAGATTACCACGGCCCCGGGTCAGGGTATTCATGGCGCTGTCATAGGTGCTCTGAGTGGTGTGCAACTGACTGCCAAGGCGTTCCATGGCCTCAACAAACACCCGCAGCTTGTCATAGACTGCGCCGGCCCTGTCGGCAATTCGCCGGGCGTTCTGGCTTTGCCTTTCATAACGCCAGATATTCTCAATGGTTCGCAAAGTTGCCAGCAACGTGGTGGGTGTCACCACAATAATCTTTCGTTCAAAGGCTTCTGCGAACAGGTTCTCGTCTTGTTGGAATGCTGCGACAAACGCCGGCTCAATCGGCATAAAGAGCAAGACAAAATCCGGTGAATGCAAGCCGCTCAACTGGCTGTAGTCTTTTTCGCTAAGCGTTCGGATGTGATTCCGAACCGCCTCTACGTGCTGCTTCAATGCCTCGGCCCGGGCGTCGTCGTGTTCAGCGATCACCCATTGCTGATAAGCAACCAGTGACACCTTGGAATCCACCACCAGATTGCGTTGATCCGGCAAATGAACAATAACGTCGGGGCGCAAGAGTTGGTTATCGCCATCCCGATAGCTGCCCTGGGTTTCGTATTCAATGCCCTTTCGGAGGCCTGAGCGCTCCAGCACCCGCTCCAGAATCAGCTCGCCCCAATTGCCCTGCACTTTCTTGTCACCCTTCAGGGCACGGGTCAGGTTGGCGGCTTCTTCAGTAATCTGGCGATTCAGATCCTGCAGCGATTTAATTTCGCTGCGCAGGGCCTGACGGTCCCGGGTCTCGGTGGTGTATACGTCTTCTACTCGCTTTCGGAAATCCTGCAACTGGTCACGGAACGGATTGAGCAAAGAGTCGAGACTGGTCTTTGACTGCTGGGTAAAGCGCTCGCTTTTCTGATCGAAGATCCGGTTGGCCAGGTTTTCGAACTCCTGCTTTAAAGCGTCCCGGTTCTTTTCCAGAAGCTCCAGCTTCTCGGACGCTGACCGGCGCTCTTTGTCGAGCATAACCTGCTGTTCGCGCACTTCAATTCTTAGCTGGCCGTTGCCTTCACTCAGCGCTTCTGTCCGTTGCTTGAGATCCGCGTTTTCATGCTCAAGCTGCAACAGCCGCTCGCGCCGCCCAGCCAGCTCGGATTCTGCCGACGCCAACCGGCGCTCCAATCCTGTCGCTTTCTGGCGCCATGCCTCTAACCCGCGGTCCCTTTCATCAAGCCGTTGCTTGTGCTCTGCAATCAATTGCTCCAGATGACTGACCTGCTGATGGTGCAGAGCCTGTGCCTGTTCGTCCTCTCGCAGGGCGGCATCCTGACGAGCCATGTCCTGGGCCTGCAACGCACTGGCCTGGCGCCCACGGCGAAGAGCGATCATTGACCACACGGTGCCTGCGAGCATCGCAACCCAAGCCACTACCCCCAGCATAAGCCAGCCGGCCAGCCATTCCGGGCGGGTTTCCATGAAACCGGTCAAAACGTCGACCACAGCATAAGACTCCTTTGCAAAGGGTTCAAAACGGAGTTTGTGCACAGAAAACAGAACGTAACAGTCTACCTCAAGCACCGGAGGTTGTGCCCATTAACTCCCCAACATCAACGGCCTCCTCAGCCCACCCGTCGACTGATCGGCATTTCAGAACCGAGCCTCAATCCGGCTCTGGACGACCAACGTAAATTCGATTACAACAAGCAAGGGGATCTTTCAACGGCGCCAGAATCTTCTGATTCCAACCCGCCAAAGCAGGACCAGCAGATGCTTAAAGAATTCTGGAGAAAGTTGGGCGCAGACTTCATGCAAGGTGAGGATAAGGTGCCTGCAAACAGCGAGCTGGACACCGCCGCACATGCAACCAGAGCCGAGGGAGCCCGGGTTGTTCCTCACATCACGCACACCGGGGAGTTCCACCTCGAACGTCTTGTTCACTTGCTCTCATCCCGATACGGCAAGGCATTGGCAGTGCCAGGGCACACCGGAGTCAACGATCAAACATTAAAGGATGTCATCGGCTTTGCTGCGCGCATACAGGATCAGGATATACAGAAAGAGCTTTTGCTGTTCTATCTGAACTGCTCACCGGTTATTCAGTCATTCCTCCGCTCCGAAACGGAACTGGGCCACGATCGTCGCGTGCAAGGCTGACTCAGAACGGCGGGCCTTAACCAACTGTAAAGTATCCACACACGTAGGTTGTAGTATACTTCGCCACCTGAATTCTAAACACATTCAACGACTGCACACTTGCCCTTATCCCGGCAGCAGCATGCAGTCCATTCTGGGGATTTCAATGGGTTACAGGTTTTTCCAGCCTCGGCGTTTTCTGATGCTTGCGATTCCGGGGCTGGCGCTTGTGCTTGCCGGTTGCTCAACCGATCGCTACTTCATGGTTCCCAAAGAGGGGCTGGAAGATATCAGAACTGGCGTGCAAACCCAGAGAGCCACTCTGGTGACCATGGAGAACAACGCAACCATTCGGCAAGACAAGCTGCTGGAACACAACCAGGCCGCAACCCAGTCCATTCTTGACGCCATCAGCACCCAGGTACAGCCGCCATCTTGCCCACCTGCAGCCCAGCAGATCTGCCCAACCGTCCCGGAGAATCGCGGCCGCGCAGACAGGCTCAAAGGCAAGGTGATTGTCGGTGAGCTGGAAAAATTCTATCTGGCCGGGCCCGATCATATCTACACAGCCCGGATCGACAGTGGCGCCGAAACCTCATCTATCCACGCGCGCAACGTCAAACGCTTTGAGCGCGACGGCAGAAACTGGGTACGCTTTGAAGTGCCGGTGCCCGGTGCCGACGGCGAGTGGGTGTCTATGGAACGTGAAATCTCCCGCCGGGTACGCGTTATTCAGGCAAGCGCCGATGAAGCCGAACGCCGCGTGGTTGTGGAACTTCAGTTTGCGATTGGCGACCATCAACAGGTCGCCGAGTTTACCCTCTCCGATCGCGCCAACCTGACCTATGAAGTCCTGGTAGGGCGCAATATCCTGAGAGACGTCATGCTGATTGACGTCGGCAAAGAATTTGCGACGGAACTTCCTGATACCTACCGGAACAAGGCCGCAAATGGGGACGACTCATGACCGTTCGCTCCAGGGCGCCGTTTTACATCTTTGTTTTTTTGTTGATTGCGGCAGGCATCAGTATTGCTACCTGGCGCCACATTGAGCTTGGCGTACCCCTGGTGACGGGTGAGCAACGTCCAGTCTGGATGATTGAGGCCCGTGTCGATTTTGAGGGCCTGGATGAGGCAGCTCAAGTCAGCCTGCACATTCCGGAACAGCCCCCTGGCTTCAGCATTCTGACGGAGCAGGCAGCCTCGCCTGGCTACGGCTTCTCAATTCTCGAAACCTCGGCAAGCCGTCGGGCCGAATGGACCAAACGCGAAGTCTCCGGGCCACAAACCCTGTATTTTAAGGTTCAGTTTGTGCCCGAGGAATCTGCCACGGGGAGCGCCCGCACCCGAAAACCCAGAGCCATTCCAGCCTTCTGGGAAGAGCCGGAGGCCACCGCCGTCCGCGAACTGCTCCGCCAGGCCACCGAACGTTCAAGCTCTCCGGAAAGCCTGACCCGCGAACTGATTCGTCTGTTACAGCCAGACAGCCGCACCCAGAACACCACCTTACTGGTATCTGACGACAACTACCTGCAACTGCTTGTCAAGATGCTCAATCACACTGGCATTCCCGCGCGGACAGCCGACGGCCTGAAGCTGGAAGACGCTCGCCGTCGCCAACAGTTGATGCCATTCCTGCAGATTCACAACGGCAATCGCTGGCTGACCTTTGATCCGAGAACGGCAGAGCAAGGTGTCCCGGAGAACCTTCTACTCTGGCGTCAGGGTTCGGAATCTTTGCTGGATGTGGTTGGCGGTGGTAACTCGCAGGTCAGCTTCTCAATGCTCCGGCAAACCGTACCGGCACTGCAACTGGCAACACTGGAAGCCAACCAGAAAGGGCTCGGAGTACTGGGCTTTTACCAACTCCCCATCGAAGAACAGAGCATGTTCAGGATGCTGCTGCTGTTACCCATTGGGGCGCTGATTGTTGCCTTCATGCGGATTGTCATTGGTGTGCGAACATCCGGAACCTTTATGCCGGTGCTCATTGCCGTGGCCTTTGTTCAGACCACACTGCTGCCCGGTCTGATTGCGTTTTTGTCGGTGGTGTCTATTGGCCTGGTGTTACGAGGCTATCTTTCAAGCCTGAACCTGCTGCTGGTGTCGCGAATCTCGGCATTGATCATCCTGGTCATTTTTATCACCGCCGGCCTGAGCATCATCGGCTATCAGATGGGCTTCAATACCGGTATGACGGTGACTTTCTTCCCGATGGTCATCATCGCCTGGACGATTGAACGCATGTCGATTCTGTGGGAAGAAGAAGGCGCTCGGGAAGTTCTGGTACAGGGCAGCGGCAGCCTTTTTGTGGCGATTTGCGCTTTTCTGGCCATGAGCACCTCACTGGCCGGACACCTGACCTTCAACTTCCCGGAACTGCATCTGGTTGTGCTGGGTTTGATCCTGTTGATGGGCCAATACACCGGCTATAAGCTCAGCGAATTACGGCGCTTCACTCCGATGAAGGCCTACGACTGATATGGACTGGATTTCTCCGCGCAAGCTGAAAAAACTCGGCTTACTGAACATGAACCGGCGCAATGTGGACTACATTGGCCGGTATAACGAGCGATCCTCTTTCCCGCTGGTCGACAACAAACTGAAAACCAAACTCGCGGTTAGCGAGTACGGCGTAAAAACGCCCAAGTTGCTTCAAGTTGTACGTCAGCAGCATGAAATTTCCCATTTTCGGGAAATGTCTGAAAATCTCGACGGCTTCGCGATCAAGCCTGCCAAAGGTTCTGGTGGCAAAGGCATCACCGTCATCACCGGGCGCGATGAAGACAAGTTTGTCAAAGCTTCCGGCGTACGAATCTCCGTTGCCATGCTCGAACGCCATCTGACCAACATTCTCGCCGGCCTTTACTCACTGGCGGGAACGCCAGACGTGGCCATTGTTGAAAGCCTGGTTCAGTCTTCCCCTGCCCTTGCAAAGTATTCTTTTCAGGGCGTTCCAGACATCCGGATCATCATTTTTCAGGGTTACCCGGTGATGGCCATGCTCAGGCTCGCGACCAAAGCCTCGGACGGCAAGGCTAACCTGCACCAGGGTGCGATTGGCGTTGGCCTGAACGTCGGCACTGGCCACAGCCTGAATGCCGTTCAGTTCAACCGGCCCATTACCCTGCATCCAGATACTGGCCTGCCGCTTCAGAACATCAACATTGATGACTGGGAAAACATGCTTGAAATGGCATCAAGGTGTTACGAGGCAACAGGCCTTGGCTATATGGGAGTCGACCTGGTGGTCGATGAAAATGAGGGGCCCCTGCTATTGGAGCTGAACGCCAGGCCGGGATTAGCCATTCAAATGGCCAATGGTGAAGGCTTGTTGCCCAGATTAAACAACATTGAAGCCCTCAAGCGCCCGCATTTCAGCCCAAGAGAGCGGGTGCATTACGCCATGGAGACATTTGGCAAACACTAGCGCCGGCGGCCCTTTAGATATAAAAAAACCGGAGCAAGTTACTCCGGTTTTTTTATGCAGATTACGTGATCAGAGCAATTCGCCCCTCTGCAACAACAGTTTTCGCTCATGGGTGAGGCCCTTGAGCAAGCCCCAGGTCATGATCAGCAGCACCACCGTAAACGGCAAGCCAGCACTGATGGCCACCGCCTGAATGGCGCCAAGGGCATCATCACCGCCACCGAAGATCAGCGCAGCGGCAATTGCACCTTCCATGACCACCCAGAATACGCGCTGAGCAGTGGGTGCGTCAGTCTTGCCGCCGGCCGTAATGCTGTCGATCACCAGCGAGCCGGAATCCGAAGATGTCACGAAGAACACCAGGACCAGCACAATACCAACGAAGGAAACGATTCCGGTCAGCGGCAGATTGGCAAACATCTGGAAGGTCGCCAGCGAGACTTCCGTCAGGCCGTCCTCCGCCAGTGCGCCCATACCTTGCTGGATCTGTTCCAGGGCAGCACCACCAAATCCGCTCATCCAAACGGTTGTAATCAGCGTGGGGATAATCAACACGGCGGTGACAAACTCTCGCACGGTCCGCCCTTTGGATACCCGGGCAATAAACATTCCTACGAACGGTGACCAGGAAATCCACCAGGCCCAGTAGAACACGGTCCAGCCCTGCAACCAGGCCTGGTCATCACGACCAAACGGGTTGCTCAGAGGCACTACGTTAGCCACGTAGGTGGATGAGGTGATCCAGATGGTCTCCACGATGGCCAGCGTCGGGCCAGCGAAGATCACAAAAGCCAGCAATACCCCGGCGGTTACCATGTTGATGTTACTGAGCACCTTGACGCCGCCGTCCAGGCCACGCAGCACCGAAATAAGGGCCAGCGCCGTTACACCAACGATAATGGCCATCTGGACATTAATCCCGGCACCCATGCCAAACAGGTAATCCAGGCCTGACGCCGCCTGCTGCGCACCAAAACCAAGGGATGTAGCCAAACCAAAGATAGTAGCAACCACCGCCAACACATCGATGACATGCCCCGGCCAACCCCATACTTTATCTTTGAGAAGCGGGAAAAAGGCTGAGCGTATGGTCAGCGGCATGTTCTTGTTATACGCAAAGAACGCCAGCGACAGGGCAACAATTGCATAGATTGCCCAGGGGTGCAGACCCCAATGATACAGCGTAGCGCCCATCGCCATGTCTCGGGCCTCAGCGGTGTTTGCCTCGACATTGAACGGCGTTTCGTACCAGCCGGTGTAGTATGCAACCGGCTCTGCCACTGCCCAGAACATCAGGCCGATGCCCATGCCCGCAGCAAACAGCATGGCAAACCACGACAGTGTCGAGAATTCCGGCGTTGCGTCTTGCCCGCCCAGCCGTATCTTGCCCACTGGCATAAAGATCAGTGCGAGGCTGACCACCACAAAGATGTTGGCACTGATGAGGAAGAACCAGTCAAACGAACCGATAATGTTCCACTTCAGGCCGTCCAACGTTTCTTTGGCGGCCGTCGGGAACATCAGGGTTGCGATGACAAACAACACAACAATGACTGATGTGACCGGGAATACCCAGTTATGGAGGTCCAGTCCAAACGGTTTTATGTTGTCCTGGCCTGCGACGTAATCCGTCTGATACTCGTCTTTCACTACCTCGCCCACGTTGGCGCCTCCTGGTCTGGTGTGACGATTGAATATTCTTTCGGTTTTACTAGATGCGAATTTGCCTTCATAGATTACAAGCTCGTCATCTTATTATTTTGAGCTCAAAACATCAAAAGTTGATGCAGATCACTTATACACATTCAAGCATAGACCAGATTTGCAGACCGAGAAGCACA
>NZ_JACUUB010000084.1 GCF_014859525.1 Marinobacter sp. | reverse complement strand
AGTGGGCGTCCGGGGTCCGGGTCTGGGGCACGTTGGAGCCCCAGGCGATGATGTAGCCGGAGTTGTACCAGTCGGCGGATTCCGGCACGTCGGTCTGCTCACCCCAGGTTTGCGGGGAAGCCGGCGGCAGGTCGCAGTACCAGTCGTAGAAGCTCATGCACACGCCGCCAATCAGCGACAGGTAACGGCTGCCAGCGGCGTAGGACACCATCGACATGGCCGGAATCGGCGAGAAGCCGATGATCCGGTCCGGACCAAATTTCTTGGCGGTGTACACGTTTGAGGCCGCAATCATCTCGTTGACTTCGTCCCAGTTGGAACGCACGAAACCACCCATGCCCCGGCGAGGCTTGTACTCGGCGGTCTTCTTGGGGTCTTCTACGATCGAGCCCCAGGCATCCACCGGGTCATTGAACTGGATACGGGCGGCGCGCCAGAGCTTCATCAAGCTCTTGCGCATCAGCGGGTACTTCAGGCGGTTGGCGCTGTACATGTACCAGGAATAGCTGGCACCCCGAGGGCAGCCACGGGGCTCGTGGTTGGGCAGATCCGGGCGGGTGCGCGGGTAGTCGGTTTGCTGGGTTTCCCAGGTCACCAGACCGTTCTTGACGTAGATTTTCCAGCTGCAGGAGCCAGTACAGTTTACGCCGTGAGTGGAACGCACCACTTTGTCGTGCTGCCAGCGCTGGCGGTAGCTGTCTTCCCACTCGCGGCTGACGTCATGGGTTTCACCGTGACCGCCCGCGAATGGCTCACGCTTCTTTTTGAAGTAACTCAGTTTGTCGATCAAATGACTCATGGTCTCTCTCTCCATCAACCCGGTTGCCGGATCGCTGTTCCGATGTAGCTTCGATTTGAGACCATTGTGTGGGAGAAAAACCCTGAAATCTGCGGGGTTACTACCAGATAACCCTGCCCTACCACCCTATGGGTAGAGCGCTCATATCCCCGGGTGGAGAAGGCTCTTTCGCTCCTCGCGACGGGTGTCACGGGCAAACATTACGAGGCTGCTGCTGAGCAGGACAAACAGAATCATGAACACCGCCGTCCGCACCCCAAGCCACTGGTTTACGGCACCAAAAAGCACCGGCAAGACAAATGCAATGGAGAAAGCGACCACCAGAAGCAGCCCGGCAAATAGCGCGGCTTCGGAGCGGTTGGCCAGGATTACCATGCGTTGAAAGCTGCCCATGGCACACCCCATAGCAACGCCCAACATAACGATCAGCCCGCCCTCAACCCCCAGCGGTAGCGCAAACTCGACCATAATGCTGGATTCAACGCCACGGATAATGAGCGTCATCGGCGGATACGAAAGAACGAACAGGGCCAGCAGGCAAACGACCAGCGCTCGTCTTGCCACCCTTGAGCTTCCAAACCGGTCTGACAAGACGCCCCCCGCGATCTGGGCCAAGGCGCCGGGAATCACAAACCATTGCGCCAGACGAGCGCCGACATCCAGCTGAAGCTGAAACTGCGCTGACAAAAAATCGGGCAGCCACAACGCCAAGGCAAAAAAGCTACCGGCGACGACACCGAAATACACACTTAGTTGAAACGACCGGCCGTTGCGAAGCAAAGCAAAGACCCTGGCGACTGACACCTTACGCACCTGGCCCTCATCTGGCGGGTCTGGGTCTGTCAGCATCAACAACAACGCAATCACCAACAACAGAACAATCAGGTAAGCGAGAGGAACCCCCTGCCAGGCGAAGGCACTGTGAACCAGAGGCACCAGATAATAGGTAAAGCCCGCCCCGGTAACCCCGGCCCCGAACACCCCCAGCACCAGTCCCAGATGTTTGGCATCGCAGTGACTGACCACAAACTGTAAGCCTGCACTGTAAAAGCCCCCAGCCAAACCCAGCCCGCTGGCGACCACAAGGTACCCATAATAGCTGTTGACCGTCATCAACAGCGCCATGCACATGGCCAGCCCTGAAAGGCACCAGAGCATGACAGCGCGGGCTCCATAACGCTGGGCGGCAAGCCCGGCCGGTATCGCCAGCAAGGCACTGACGGCCATTGGCATGGCCAGCAACACGCCAAACTGCAGATTGGACAGCGCAAACTCCGTTCGCAAATGCACGCCCGCAACGGCAAACAGTGTCCAACAACCAGCGGCGATCACAAAACCGGTCACCGCCAGCGGCAGAATTACCGCCAGCGAATCCTGTGTGTCGTCGCCCCGCTCTGATTGCTGCCCCATACCACCATCCCGAATAGCCAACTTTTAGTGTCAGCTTTTGCCCGTGACCGGGTCAAAAGCTATGATGGCTTACTAACCATTGGGGTAATTGACTATCCTCAAGGAGGTATCGGCAGCCGGGGCCTTGCGCCATAATCTGGCAAATCAGGCCGTTCCTCCGATAACTTCCGGGCAGAATATATTTCATGAGATCGAGAAGTCCCCTCGTTAACCGGCTTGCTTTGGTCATTGGCGCCATTGTGTTGACCGCAATGGTCAGCATGTCGACCACCCTGGCGGTGTCGAACAGCATTGAAGGCAACGCCACGGCCATCAACCTGGCCGGCGCGCTTCGTATGGGCGCTTTTCAGCTCATCGCCCGCGCCGCTACGGAAGATAATCAAACCGGCCACTCAGCAGATCGCGAGCGTATCGCCGAATATCAGAATCGTCTTCAGGATGCCTCCATTCTCCGCTCTGTCCCCAAAACAGCGGATCATCCTCTGGCGCGGCAATACCAGCAGGTCATCACCGCCTGGACCAACGAACTCCGGCCAGCCCTTGAACAGCACGAAGTTGGCACACCAATCACGGCCGTTATGGTGTTGGCCGTTGAAGACTACATTGCCGAGGTGGATTCTCTGGTAACCATGCTCGAGCAACGCACTGAGGCTCGCATCGATCTGTTACACCTGATTCAAGTTATCAGTATGGTGTTCTCCATTCTTGTTGTGATCGCCCTGTTCTTTGATCTGAAAGCCCGTGTTCTGAACCCGCTGCGAAAACTGGTCAATATCGCAAACGCCGTCCGTGACCAAGACTTTACTCACAAGGCTTCCATGGCAGGTTCCGACGAATTGTCGCAATTGGGGCTAGCCTTTGATCAAATGACCAGCGAACTGGCACTGACTTACTACGAGCTTGAGGGCAAAGCGCGGGAGAAAACCGAAGAGCTGGAGATCAGCCACCAGGCGCTGCAAGTCATGCACTCTGCCAACCGCGGACTGTTCGTCAATCATGATCTGTGCAGTGGTGCTATCCCCATGTTGCAGGAGCTGGAACTGCTTCTGGGCATTGGCCCTATCCGGCTCTTCCTGCACGACAAAGAATCTTCCGAACCGGTGCAGGCCATTACCACCGCCACCGACAAGCGCCCGTTTTACTGTCGCGATCACAACTGCAATGCCTGCCTCGTCACCCCCGAGGTGTATGATGAAATGCCATTGGAAAACAGCGATGGTCGCCGCTTACTGCTGCCCATTCGCACGCCGGGGCAGCTGTTGGGCACCCTGGAGGTTTGGTATCCGGCAGAGAAAGGCATGTCTGCCACCGCTCGACGCCTGCTTGAAACCCTGACCGACCAGTTAGCCACCGCTATTTTCCTGGAACGGCAGATTACCGAAGAACAGCAGATGACCCTCGCCGAAGAACGCACGGTGATTGCCCGGGAGCTACACGATTCACTCGCGCAATCCCTGTCTTACCTGAAAATGCAGGTAACGCGGCTACGCCGTCTTAATATCACCGGCGATCAGAAACCCGTTCATGACGACATTCTGGAAGAACTGAGCACCGGCCTGAACAGCGCTTACCGCCAGCTTCGTGAACTGCTCGCTACCTTCCGTCTGAAACTGGACACCCCGGACCTGGCCACGGCATTGCGCAAAACCATTGATGAGTTTTCCGAGCGGTTGGGTAAACCGGTGGGGTTTGAGTACAACCTGCCCCCGCAGACTCTGTCGCCCAACGAGGAAATCCATACCCTGCAGATCATTCGTGAAGGACTGGCCAACGCAGTCAAACACGCCGATGCTACGGATATTTCGGTAAAGGTGCTGTTTGAATCACCGCAGGTAAGAGCCAGTATCCGCGATAACGGCAAAGGCCTGCTCGGTGGCGGTCAACCCTTGAACCATTATGGCCTGGTTATCATGCAAGACCGCGCCCGCACCCTGGGCGGTAAGGTCAAGGTCGACAACCGGGACGAAGGCGGCGTAGAAGTCGCATTAACATTTGTACCCAAAAGCCGTAACCTGATTCCAACCGAGTCGTCAACGGCCTGAACCGCAAACCAATATGACTGAGAATGAACATGGCTGAAACACCCGCAAGCATCCTGCTGATTGATGATCACCCCTTGCTTCGACAGGGCATCAAACAGCTGATTGGTATGGAAGATGATATGGCCGTCATCGGCGAGGCGAGCAATGCCGCCGATGGTATCAAGCTGGCCCTTGAAACCGAGCCAGATCTGATTCTGATGGACCTGAACATGCCCGAAATGGACGGCATTCAGGCCCTGATGAAGTTACGGGAACACAACATCAGTTCTCGCATTGTCATGTTCACCGTCTCCGATCAGGAAGACGATGTGGTCGCGGCACTGCGGGCCGGTGCCGACGGTTACCTGCTGAAAGACATGGAACCCGAAGACATGATCGCCCAACTGCATCAGGCCGCCGTTGGCAAGATGGTGATCAGTGACCGGTTAACCACCCTGTTGGCGCAAGCCTTGCGCTCCAACAAACCTCAACAGGCAGCACGCCCGAATTTCGACAGTCTGACACCTCGAGAAAAAGACATCCTGAAGCTGATTGCTGAAGGCCTGTCTAACAAGATGATCGGTCGCAAGCTGGACATCAGCGACGGCACCGTGAAGGTCCACGTTAAGCACCTGCTGAAAAAACTGAACCTGCGCTCCCGGGTGGAGGTGGCCGTATGGGCGGTTGAAGAAGGCCTGCACAAGAGCTGAGTTATATCAAATCACTACCGCTGATATTACTTTACTCTGGGCTGGTTGCTGACCACCCGGAGTAAGGCATGGTGTTTTCGTTACCTCCCACCGCAATCCTGAACAGTCCATTGTTGGCACAATCGCTTGCGGTTGCCCGGCAATACTTGCCCTCTCCCGCCCCCTTGCTGGAAGCCATCGATCGCCAGACCCCCATGCCCTTAAAGCAGTTGATTACCGAAGCCCCGCTAAACCGGCTGTTTGCAGAGGCTGTCGCGGAGGGCGAATTCGACGACTTTGAAGGTCGGACCATCAGGCTGGAAGTGAACAGTGGCCAACCGGGTATCACCATTGGCTACTGGGCCGGCCGGCTTCGCGTTGTTGAAGGCCCCGGCGAGGCAACCATTCGGGGTTCACTGGCAGCCTTCAAGACCCTGGCAGCGCGCCAGCAAGACCCAGACCAGCTGTTTTTCCAGCGGCGTCTGGTGATTGAGGGGGATACCGAGCTGGGGCTGGCTTTGAAGAATTTGCTGGACAGTCTGGAGTGGAATTTGTCTCCGCGCCGCCTACTGTTTCTCGAATCAGTCTGAGTCAGCGGGCTATTGATGTGCAACTAACATGCGCATAAAATTGGCGCATCGATCTGTGCAAGGACTGAACAATGCAATCTGCCCAAGCTACCAAATCCATACGAAAGCCAACGAACCTGTCGCTAGATAGTGCCCTCCTAAAAGAGGCGAAAGTTCTGGGAATCAATGTTTCACGATCAGCAGAGGCAGGGATCGCGGAGGCTGTGAAGCTTCATAAACAGCAGAAGTGGTTGAAAGAAAATGCCAGAGCACTCGCAAGCTCTAATGCATACGTTGAAGCTAACGGCCTGCCTCTTGCACGGCACCGGCAGTTCTGATGGCCCGTTTCGATATCTTTGAAAATAAGGATGGGGCTGGCTATCTGCTGGATGTTCAGTCAGACCTTCTCAGTGGCTTGAACACCCGGGTTGTTGTGCCACTGTTGCCCAAATCCTCGGCGCCTTCCCCTGCCCAGAGGCTGAACCCTGTATTTAACATTGAGGGCCAGGAAGTAGTCATGGCTACTCAGTATATGGCTGCTGTGCCTGAAGGCGAATTGCGTTTTGGCGCCGGCAGCCTTGCTGGGCAACAAGATGAAATTTCCGCGGCGTTGGACATGCTGTTCTTGGGATTTTGAAAATTGTTGCCGAAGCGGGTGGTTTACTGGTGCTGTGGACGGGGCATTAGCAGAAAGCCGTGTAGAAACCGCACGTATCTAACTTACTCGATCACCAACCCTCCAACGGCACACCGTGTTCCTCAAGATAGGCACCGCTTCGCTCGAGGTAGTTCTTGGTCCGCTCTTTAAAAGCATTGAGGTTACCCTCGACTTCAATCGCCTGAACACGCATCACCTCTACAGCGTTTGTCCGCTGACTCATCATCCACACAACCACCTCACCGCCGGGTGCAAGCCCCAACACTAAAGTACCTCTCGGTTTCATCCTAACTTCACCACTTTGAGTCGTGGTAGGAGCGGGCACACGCATTTGATCCTGCAGATCCGGCGGAACATCTATCAAAATGGAATAGTATTTCTGCTCCGCAAAGGAAAACCAATGGATCGCAATCAGATTGGGGAACGGAATCATTGAACCACTACAGCCCTCCATGGCCTTTCCAACAACAGCCCTTATGGCCAGCCAATCCAGCCCTCAGCTTCCTTCTGTCCTTTCAGGCTTTCCAGCGCTTGCCATTGCCGGGTCTGTTCTGGCTGATCAAACCAAGAGAGAGAAACTCTCGCTATGGGGCTGATTAGAACATCCTCACGCATATTCTCGCTGTATCCGCCGCCAATATCCGAGTGCACTCCGGACAAAGAAATCTCCCGAAAATTATCCGGGAGACTGCCGTCCGAGTTTCGCAAACTGTTGAGGGCAAAGTTTTCTCGGTGCTCGTCTGCAGCCACCAGATGCACAGCCTGCTGAACCGCATTGGGATCCAGATATAAATTGACAGGGTCGTTCCGATCATCACCAGGAGACAAATCCAGGGCCAATGGATTCACTACAACAGCAACGGTATCGAACAGCCCTACAAAGCGAATACTAACCTGCTCCGGCCAGTCAATACTGTATTGATTGTGAGCCCGACCGAGCGCACCTTTCACTCCGCGATTGATCTCGTGTGCAGCATGGCGCGAAAAGGCAGCGCCGCGACTGAAGCCAAACAGATCGAACGTCAATGAACTTATCGAGCCAGACAAATCCAATCGGTTAATTCTTTTCGCTATTTCGTCAAAAGCCTGCTTCACCTGACTTACGATGCCGGTTTCGCCGCCCCCTGATGTCATTCCAATTAAAGAGTCTTTATCGCCGGTCTTTGTGCCTATGCCGGGTGCATAATGCGCCATGCGATGGATGATGAAATTTTCCTCAACATCATCCAGTTCAGTGTACAAATCTGCCAACTTCGCCACATTACTCGGCGCATTGGCATAACTCCCCCCAGCATTATTGCCAGCCGATACCGACACTCCGCTTCGGTAATTTCACCGTCTTCAAGCGGGGTGAGGCTCTCTTCCTGGACGCGGTATTCCATTGCCCTGGAATTATCCGCGTTATTCAGGGTACCGTCGGTGAATAGGCCAATTTCCAGATGAACCTCCGGAGGCGTTTCAGACGCAGACGATTGTGGGGTTTTGGTCGTTGTCGATTACTGACTTCATTTATCAATTGTGCCCGTTGGTCGGGCCGTAGACCGGACGAAGCCACCCGGTCAAGTATCTGGTGTAGATTGAAGCGATGACCGTGACGGTCGCTCTCCAGCAGGTTTCTGGCTTTTTCGGCAGCAAAGAAGAGAGATTTCAGATTGGGCAGATGTGCCGCTACCAGATCGAAAGTTTTGACAATATCCATCGTTCGTCATCCGTTGACTGAGTTTAAACATCCCTGTGATGCAACAGCCGTCCAAAGCTCGCTGCAATTAAAAGTTTAGTGTAGTCCAGGGTCCTGCACCAAATCCATCCCCGGCCTGCCATACCAATACCCATTACACGGCGGGGCCTCCACCAGTTGCAGCGGATCGGTGGCCGGCACTTCCCCCCGGCGCGCCTGGTCAAAGCGTTTGACTACCTCATCCATGCCCTGATGCTCCGGGCTCAGGCGCACGGTGCTTACCCCCATTCGTTCCATATCCGGCAGCTCCCGCATCAGGTCATAGCGGGAACCAGACAGGGTGGAAATGCCGTTCAGGCGGAACAGCTCCTGGCGTTCCCGAGAGCGCAGTTCCATGCCATCCGGATGCTCCAGGCAGCGGAACGCGCAGTTGTCTTTCGGCAGGTTGTAGTGGCGGGCGGTAAAGCAGCGGGACGACCAGGCCAGCGGTAAAAAGCCCCAGGAGAAGACTTCGGCGGGTAAATCCAGCCCTTCGGCTTTGAGCTCGTTGATCAGTTGTTCCAGAGCTTCCTTGCCCAGCTCCACCGGCAGGTTCCAGCCTTGCAGTCCCTGTCTGGCCAGGATTTTCAGGGTGGCGGTGTTGTAGATGTTCATGGAGGGGCCGGTCACAAACGGAATTTTGTTGCGGATGGCCACCTGCAGGGCGCTCTGGTCGTTGGCTTCCACCAGGAAATCATCCTGTTCGCAGAACCGGCGCAGGCGGCGCAGGTCGGCTTCGGACTCAATCAGCGTGAGGGTGGAGAGTACCACGTTCTTGCCGCAGGCTTTCAGGTCCTGAGCCAGGTCAAGCCAGTCATCCGGCTTCAGTTCCCGGCGGCGGGAACAGACCACCTCGCCAAGATAGATGGTCTCTACCGGCCATTCAGCAGCCCTGGCGTAAAAGTCGAACACGGACTGCCTGGACCAGAACCACAAAATCGGGCCCAGGGATAATTTCATCATAATCAGCTGAGCCTTATTTCCACTTGCGGTGATAGGCGCCAATGGTGGTCAGGCCACCCTCGGAAAGCCCGGCCAACGTCTGATTCCACTGGCTTTCGACGGAGAACATGCCGGGTGTTGCTGCCAGCCGATCCAGCGCCTGGCGCCAGGTGCGGGCCACGTCGGCAATGTAGGCGGGGCTGCGTTGGCGGCCCTCGATCTTCACCGCGCTGATACCCAGTTCTTTGAGCTCTGGCAGCAGGTCCAGGGTATTGAGGCTGACCGGCTCTTCAATGGCGTGATAGACATTGCCCTCCACTTCAAAGCGGCCTTTGCACAAGGTAGGGTAACCGGCCGATTCACCGGGGCCATAGCGATCTATCAAAACATCGTTCAGGCGGGATTCGAGACCTTGCGGGGTTTCCTGCCAGCGCACGGCTTTGGCGGGCGAGCAGGCGCCACGGGTATTCGGGGACTCATCAGTGAGGTAAGACGATAAATAGCAACGGCCCTCAGCCATGATGCACAGACTGCCAAAGGCAAACACTTCCAGCTCCACCGGGCTGCGTTTGGCAACGCCCCTCACCTGATCAATGGACAACACACGGGGCAGAACCGCCCGGCGGATATCGAAGTTGTCTTTATAGAACGAGAGGGCTTCGTGGCTGGTGGCAGAGCCCTGTACCGACAAATGGCGCGGGGTGTCCGGATACTTATTGGCGGCGTAGTCCAGCAGCCCCATATCGGCCAGGATAATGGCATCCACACCCAGACTTGCGGCGCGGTCGACTGCGCCTTTCCATTGCGCCCAGCCATCGGGCTGCGGATAGGTGTTGATGGCACAGAATACCCGACTGCCCCTGGCGTGGGCGTATTCGATGCCCTCCCCTGCGCGCTTTTCATTGAAATTCAGGCCAGCAAACTGGCGGGCATTGGTGCTGTCGCGAAAGCCGAAATAGACCGCATCGGCGCCGTTATCGACGGCGGTTTTCAGGGCAGGCAGGCTACCGGCGGGGCAGACGAGTTCCATGGCATTCTCCACTGCAAGGGTGGCGCTACCATAACGCCACTTCCACAGGGCATGCCTTGACCTTTGTCAGCAGACGAATCAGAAGCTTACAAACTTCGACCGCGAATCACCCGCAACAGTATGACCACAATGGCGATCACCAACAGAATATGAATAAAACCACCCATCGAATAGGAGGTCACCAATCCCAGAACCCAGAGTACCAACAGAATGACAGCAATTGTTTCCAGCATGGCAGTATGCTCCTTTAAGGCCCAGCACCGGGCCGCGAGCGTCTGGGCCCGCAGCCTGGGCGGACTGACCAACTTCAACTTTTACCGAAAAATTCCTTCACCTGCTTTTCGGCTTCTTCCCGGGTGACGGCATAGCGCTCCTGCACCAGGCCTGCCAGCTTTTCCTGGCGCCCCTCTGCTTCGAGCAACTCATCCTCCGTCAGCTTGCCCCAGGTCATCTTTGCTTTTCCAACCTGTTGTTTCCATTTGCCTTTCATTTCATCCGCATTGAACAAGCTCATTAGACGTCCCTCCTTTGGTTGTGACTTCAACCTTACACTAGCTTCACCAGACAGAATGGTCTGTTCGCTGGCACACCAAAGGTGGTAACCACCCCTTTCGGGGTACTCTCC
>NZ_JACUUB010000083.1 GCF_014859525.1 Marinobacter sp. | reverse complement strand
GCTCTTAGACCACCAGTACCGGACACTTGGCGTGGGATGCTACCCGGTGGGAGACACTGCCCAGAAACATACCGTCTTTGTCGCTGTTGGTGCCCTTGGTGCCAACCACAATCAGATCGGCCTCCTTGTCCTGAGCAAACTTGACGATCACCTTGGAGGGTCGGCCGGCTTTCACAAAGCCTCGAACCTTGGTAGCCCCTTGTTCCTTGGCAAATTCCTTGGCGTGGTTCACCACGTCTTTGGCGTACCCTGACAACACCTTATCCGGAATATCCATGTCATCCGGTCGCCCGATGGAGAGCGAGGCTTCAAACAGGCTGTGGTGTTTGTACACGCAGATAATAAGAATCTCCGCACCGGGCATCAGCTTTTGTAGGTCAATGGCTTTGGTCAGCGCTTTCAGCGACGTTTTGGAGCCATCGACAGCCGCCAGAATCCGTTTGAACATAACAATCTCCTGTTATGGGCCGGGCCCATGGCCCGGCTCAATCCCTGTAGGCCAGATCCCTCAAGAACAACGCAATCTCGGGGAAGGCGATGATCAGGCCGGCCGCGGTGATCAGCATGAAGATGAACGGCGGCGTACCACGAATCACTTCCATGTAGGGTCGTTTGAAGATGGCGATGGCGGTAAATATGTCACACCCGAAGGGCGGTGTGGCAGAGCCTATGGCCACCTGTAACGTGATCAGCACCCCCACCAGTACCGGGTCTAACCCGGTGGCCTGAATGGCCGGCGCAAAGATGGGGGTCAGTACCAGGATCACCACGATCGGGTCTACAAACATACACGCAATAAAGAAGGCGATACAGATGGCGATCAGCACGCCAACCGGGCCGGCTTCGTTCACGCCCACGGTTTCGAGAATGGCCTGGGGAATCTGGGCAAAAGAAATGATCCAGGAAAACCCGTTACCGACTGCGACCAGAATGAACACCACCGCAGTGATCAGGCCGGTGGACTTGGCAATTTTGTAGATGTCTTTCAGGTTCAGGGAACGGAAAATAACGAACTCAAGCAGGAACGCGTAGAGCACGCACACCGCGGCGGCTTCGGTCGGGCTAAAGATGCCACCGTATATGCCACCGACAATGATGACCGGGAACATCAGCGGCCAGGAGGCATCACGAACGGCCAGGCCTCGTTGTTTCCAGCTGGCTTTTTCTTCGGTTGGCACGTTATTCCGGTAGGCGTAAATCAGGCAGTAGATTGAGAACATGAACAGGATCAGAACGCCGGGCCCAATGCCTGCGATGAACAGCTCGGCAATGGAGGTTTCCGAGATAACCCCGTAAATGATCATGCCAATACTGGGCGGAATCAGGAAAGCGATGTCACTGGCATTGATGATCAGCGCCAGTGTGAAGGGGTCAGAATAGCCTGCCTTCAGCATCTTTGGGCGCAACGGTGAGCCGACCGCAACCACGGTAGCCTGAGTCGATCCGGAGACCGCACCGAACAGGGTGCAGGAGGTGGCCGTACTGATGGCCAGCCCACCTTTTACGTGGCCAATGAACGACATGACCATATTGATCAGGCGGTCAGCAGACTGGCCCCGGGTCATGATGTCAGCGGCCAAAATAAACATGGGAACTGCAATCAGCGACGCTGGCCGGATACCGCCCATCATCTGTTGGATGAAGGTTTGCATCTGGCCGAAGCCGTCAAACATCATGACGAAACCGACCACGGCGGCGGTGGTCAGTGGGATCATCATCGGGAAGCCAAGCAGCAGTAGCCCGATCATGATCAACATCAGTATGGTTGCCATAGTTAGTCTTCCTGTTCCTTATCGGGTTACGACTGCGTCAGACCTCTGTTTCCGTGTCGGCATAACCATCGATAACGCCGGTAGAAAGATAAACGTCTTTACTGGTGAGGTTCTTGATGGCGGTAAGCAAATACTGGATGCCGGTTACGGCAAAACCAACAGGTGCCCAGATATAGATCCACCAGATGGGCAGGCCCAGAGCCGGCAAAATACGGCCACGACTGTAAAGCGTTTCAATATAGCCGTAGGCGTGGTAACACAAGAAAAACATGACCATTGAGGTGAACAGAGAAATGAAGATCATCAAGACTTTGCGGCCCTTGGCAGGCAAGGCGTCGTAGATTGCTGACATGCGGATGTGGCGACCATGGCGGGCGGCATAACCGAGGCCGGCAAAGGTAATCAGGATGATAAGAATACGGTTGATTTCGCCGGAGAAAAACAGGCTTTCACCAAACACAAAGCGCCCGATCACATTGGCGCAGGTGTTGATGGCCATCAGAATGACGCCGGCGGCGAGGATGACGGCTTCCGTTTTGGCGATCCACTCGTCAATCGTGCCCAGAAAGCCAGGCAAACCGGATTGGTAGCTTCCGGTATCGTCTTCAACCTCCTGAGGAAGTTCTGACATGGGGTTTGCTCCAGAACATGTCGCCCCGACCGATCGGTTCCTTGGCGGGGCAGGATTGAACCAGGGCCGGACAGCAAAGGGTGGTCTTGGACCACCCTTTGCATCCTGCCGTTTTACTCTCCCTGAACGGCTTCAAGATCGGCCTGGAACTGCTCCAACAGTTGCTTGCCACGGTCACCAGTCATATTGATGAAGCGCTCTTCAACCTGCGGTGCGCGGGCACGGAAGGCTTCGATCTGCTCTTCGTTCAGACGGGTAACGGTCACTCGGTCACTGGCAGTCTGGATCTTTTCAAGAGCTTCGTCAGCGAGGCCGTCGATGTGCACTACGATCTCTTCAAAGGCGAAGTCGGCCGCATCGCGGACCAGTTTCTTGTCTTCGTCAGACAAGCCGTTGTAGAAATCCTGGTTGGCCATCATGGCCGTGGTAAACCAGCCGTGGCCGGTAAATACCAGGTTTGGAGACACTTCATACAGACCACCAGACTCGATCCAGAAAATCGGGTTTTCCTGTCCCTGAATCATATTGGTCTGCAGAGCGCCATACACTTCGCCCCAGGGCAGCGGCGTTGGGGTCGCGCCGAAGGCTGAGTAGGTCTCAGAGAGCAGCGGATTGGTCATTACCCGAATTTGTTTGTTACGGAGTTCTTCGGGCTTGGTGAAGGGCTCATCCAGAGTGACAACCATTTCGCCCTCGGGGTACATCTTCAGCAGTTCAAGACCCTGTTCGGAATAGAGTTCGGGGAAGTCTTGGTTGATAGCCTTGGACTCACGGAAGAACTTGATCACGGTGTCCATGTCGGTTGGCATCAGATATGGAATGAAGAAGATCTGGGCTTCTGGAATTAACGAGCCGGTAAAGCCCGGGGACTGATTTACAAAGTTAAGGATGCCGGCCTGGGTTTGCTCCATGATATCGTCAGATTCACCCAGCTCGCCAAAGCGGAATACCTGAACGGTATGGTCCGAATTTTCCTCGACGTATTCTTTGAATTTATAGGCGTAAACGTCTTGAACATCACCCGCGTATTCTTCATGGGCATAGCGCCAGTTGGCAGCGTTGACCGAGTTTGCTGCCGTCATGGCGGCAAAGGCTAACGCCGAGAAGCCGGCTAGTTTTCTGAATTTACTTGTGTTGCTCATCGCGTTGTCTCCGTTTGTTTTATTGATGAAATCCTTTGTTACATTATTAAAGACTGGCAAAACAATGGGGTTTTCGCAAGGCAATGACTAAAATCAGATGATATTGGCGACAGGTTTTATATATCGCAAGTCCATGAATTGTCAGATTATTCGGATATTCTTCAAGGGCGGGGGCGGGTTAGAGTGCTTGGGTAATAAGGGCTGTAGACGCAAAAGGCGGCCGTGTGGCCGCCTTGAACTACAATTATCCGCGAGGTACGTAAGTGTTGCACCAGCCCTCTGCCGAGACCAGGACATTGCTGAACTGAGGGTGATTACAACCGCCCCAGCCATCCGACACTTCACCCGCCCAGAATACGCAATTGGCGCATTTGTGCCCTTCCTGGAACTTGGCGTGGGCACTGTCAGGACCGTTGTTTACATAATCCAGAGCGTGACCATCTTTAGCTTTTGGCTTTTCTGCGTGTGCGGTGGGTACGTGCGTGGCGACTTTTGCCAGTGGAACGGCAACGACGCCCAGTGCAGCAGTGCGCAGGAAAACCCGTCGGCTTTTATTGAAATCGCTCATTGGTGACTCCTCTCTCATCATTGGATTGTTGCCCTGCCGGAACGTTTGTTGGCAACAGGCGGGGCAGTCTGACTACCCTACCAAAATGATTCGGCCATGCACGGGATTTGGATGACTGTTATCAACTGTTACCCGTTTTTAATCCGGCAGTAATGAGAAAGGCCTGGAATTCATTGGCAACGCGATTGACGCTTAGTGTCAGTCGGTGATCGTCGGGCAACATCAAAATCGGCAGGTTCTGCGATTGTGCCAGTTCGATCACCGGCATCGGCGGCACCACATCATCGTGCCAGCCGTGAATTATCTGGGTGAACTGCGCGCGAATACAGGGGCGACTTTCAGGATATTTTGGCAAGGCCAGGGCCGGGGCCAGCAGAAAACAGCCCAGCACCGGCGTGTCTGCACTGGTTTGCGCGCAGACCCAGCCCCCCATGCTGGAGCCGGCAAGAACGCTACGGGCCGGGTCTGCGCCGGCAGCGGCCATGGCGCTGCGCATCTGTTCAAGGCGTTGAGCCGGGTCTTTGGTGCTACGATGATCAATGGCCTCGGCTCGCACGCCGGCGAAGGCTTCCGCGACCGATTTCAGCGCCTGGATTTTGGTGCTGCCGGGGCCGCTTTCCAGTCCGTGGGAGAGAAAGACGAAAACATCGGGTTCAGACACGGGAATTTCTCCGGTGGTTGATCGTGGGTTCCTGCACGGTTGTGGGCGATGAGCGGTTTGTCGCGCGCCATCGTATTCATTCCAGTCAGCAGAACAGGAGTCTAACAATGCACAGGGTAATAATGCTGTGATTGTCGCTGCTGGTGAACAGCGCGAGCCGTTGTGGGTATACCGGGATGGCAAAGTCACGGCCAGCTTCCCGAGCCGAGTACGCCCGAACGACCCTCAGTTGATCGAAGCCATTGAAACCGTGCTCTGAGCCCTGGTTTGCGCCAGGATATCCAGGGCATGACGGCGTTGCGCCGGGTCGTAGATGTCGATGGTAAACATCAGTTCGTCCACCTCGATATCCGCCAGCAGGTTGGTCAGCTGAAGGCGGATGTCGTCGGCATTGCCCAGGACCTGTAACGCCAGAAAATCCAGTACGCTGGCTTTCTCACCCGCGTTCCAGAGGCTGTCCATGGATTCAACCGGCGGCCTCATCCACAGGGGCTGGCCGCGGAACAGGGACAGGATGCGTTGATAACTGGTGGTTGCCAGGTGGCGGGCTTTGTCCAGAGAGTCAGCGGGAACCGCCGGGATGGCCAATATGGCGTAGGGCCTTTGCTGCTGCGCAGAGGGCTGGAAGTTGTCCCGATAAACCCTCAGGGCTTCCCGGTACAGGCGCGGCGCGAAATGGCCGGCAAAGGCGTAGGGCAAACCGCGAGCGGCGGCCAGCTGGGCGCTGAACAGGCTGGAGCCAAGCAACCAGAGTGGCACGTTGGTACCCGCACCGGGTATGGCTTTTACCGGCTGGCCAGGTTGTAGCGGGCCCAGCAGCGTTTGCAGGCGGGCAACGTCTTCCGGGAACTGCTCAGCCCCAAGGCCTTCCCGGCGCAGCGCCCTGGCGGTGATTGGGTCGGTACCCGGTGCACGGCCCAGGCCAAGGTCAATGCGCCCGGGATACAGGCATTCCAGGGTGCCAAACTGTTCGGCGACCACCAGCGGTGGGTGATTGGGCAGCATCACGCCGCCGGAGCCAACCCGGATGCTGTGGGTTTTGCCGGCAATATGGCCCACCAGCACCGAGGTGGCGGAGCTGGAAATGCCCTCCATGTTGTGATGCTCGGCCAGCCAGAATCGCTTGAAGCCCAGTGTTTCGGCGTGTTGGGCATAGGCAACGCTGTTCGCCAACGTAGTGCTGACCGAGTCGCCTTCGCGCACGGAGGCCAGTTCGAGCAGGGAGTAATCGGGCAGAGTCAACGTGGTTCTCCGTTGTGGTCGTCAGCAAGATGACTGACAGTGGTACTTTCTGGATGTATTTTCAAGACTCGTTAATCAACATCAATCCGGTTTCCGCCCTCTGAAATTCAGACAGGGCCCCGGCAAGGAGATAATGGTGAGCAATCCCAGCGATTACTATGAAAACGATACCACCCTGGCTCAGTACCTGGAGTTTCACTTTGGTGAGTCCTGGCATGGCGAGGCCAATTTCCCGAAAGAGCTGGCAGATGCCGCCATGGAGGCGCTGGATGGCCGTGAAACCTGTCGGGCGCTGGACATTGGCTGCGCCGTAGGCCGGACTGCACTGGAACTGGCCCGCCATTTTGATCACGTGGATGGTGTGGATTTTTCCCAGACCTTCGTCAATACCTGCCGGGATGTGGTGGCCAACGGTGTCGCCCGCTACGCCAGGCCCGAGGAGGGTGCGCTGGTCAGTTATCAGGAACATTCACTGGCGGCTCTGGGCCTGGCCGACGCCGGGCATCGTGTTGCCTTCCATCAGGGCGATGCCTGCAATCTGGGCGACAATTACCGGGATTATGACCTGGTGCTGGCGGGTAACCTCATCGACCGGCTGTACCAGCCGTCCCTGTTCCTGAAAACCATCCATGAGCGGATCAATGACCTGGGTTTGCTGGTGATTGCATCGCCTTACACCTGGCTGGAGGAATACACGCCGAAATCCGAGTGGGTGGGCGGTTACCTCAAAAACGGCGAGCCCTTCACCACACTCGATGGCCTGAAGGCGATGCTGGAGCCTCATTTCAGCCTGCTGGGTGAGCCTAGAAGCCTGCCGTTTGTGATCCGTGAAACCCGCAACAAGTTCCAGCACAGCTTTTCTGAACTCACCGTCTGGGAAAAATTGCCAGAATAATGCTGCTGTCACCAAACGGTCACGTGGATCGTTTAGGTTAGGAACTCATCAGGACGATTTGCATTGTGTTGGTGCATCGTGTGATTGCTTTAGCCGGGGTTTTCCCCGGTTTTTTTTATGCCTGTTCGTCAGCGTTGTGCCGTTCCCGGCGCAGTGCCCGCTCTTTGCGCCGTTCGTTTTCCGAGTGTTCCCAGATGGTCTGCTGAACAAACTCGATGTGGTGGCCGGCGATCGCCCGGGCATCTTCCGCCCTTCCTTCCATGATTGCCTGAAACAGCCGGGAATGCTGGTCGACCAGCCCCTGCCGTGTTTTGGAGGTCTTGGCGTACATGCCACCAATGTTGGTCACGATGTTGCTCTTGAGCATGCTGAACAGATTACGCATGGTGTGCATCAGCACCACGTTGTGGCTGGCCTCGGCGATGGCCATATGAAAACGGGCATCGGCTGCGCCCTCGGTTTCGAGGTTGTGGTCGGAGTTGTCGCGGTAACAGGTGTCCAGTGCGGTCCAGGCTTGCGTGAGGTATTCGCGATCGACCTCGGTAGCCCTTTGCGCTGCGTAGTAAGCGCAGTCGGCCTCCAGGGTGCGACGAAATTCCAGCAGATCCCGATGTGCCTCCGGGTGAGTCTCCAGTAATTTGATCAGCGGGTCACTGAAGCTGGCACCAAGCGTTTCGGTAACAAAGTTGCCGCCCCCCTGCCGACTGTTAAGCAGGCCTTTGGCTGCGAGTTTCTGGATGGCTTCCCTCAACGATGGCCGGGACACGCCAAACTGTTCCGCGAGGACCCGCTCCGGGGGTAACCGTTGGCCCGGTTGTAACGCGCCTTCCAGAATCATGGTTTCCAGTTGCTCAACGATGGTGTCGGCGAGGCGCCTGGGCGCAACTTGATTGATGGCCATGTACGGCTCCAGCTGATCTGAAAAAATTGGTCTGACCAATAAATATTATCCTTCTTTGTGCTTGTTTTCCCAGTAAAACTCGATGGCAATTAGACGAATGTCGAAGATTCTGCTTTTGACAGGCTAAAGGTTGTTCAAATAACGTACCCGGAATGACTTGAAAATTGGTATTACCAATTATCCAAAAACAGTATCCAATAACAATACGCTGGAGAAAATCATGTCGCCCGGATTGCTCGCTCTGTTGGCCTTTGCCCCGATTCTGCTGGCCGGAATCCTTCTGATTGGCCTGCGCTGGCCAGCCCGCCGGGCCATGCCCGTGGTATTTCTGGTCACCGCGTTGATCGGTTACGGCGCCTGGGATATGACCCTGAACCGCATCCTTGCCTCTACCCTGCAAGGCCTGGTGATTACCATTGGCCTGCTGTGGATTATCTTCGGTGCCATCCTGCTGCTGAACACCCTGAAACATTCGGGAGCGATCACCACCATTCGCGCCGGCTTTACCAACATCACGCCAGACCGCCGTATTCAGGCCATCATCATTGTCTGGCTGTTTGGCAGCTTTATTGAAGGCGCCTCGGGCTTTGGCACGCCAGCGGCCATCGCCGCGCCCTTGCTGGTGGCCGTGGGCTTCCCGGCCATGGCGGCGGTGATGCTGGGCATGATGGTGCAGAGTACGCCGGTATCGTTCGGTGCCGTGGGCACTCCGGTGGTGGTCGGGGTAACCACCGGTCTCGACCGCGCCACCATCACTGAACGATTGGAGGCGGTTGGTTCCAATTGGGATACCTATATGCAGCTGATCACCTCAGAAGTCGCGATTACCCACGCCATCGTGGGTGTGGTCATGCCATTGCTGATGGTGACCATGATGACCCGCTTTTTCGGCAAGAACAAAAGCTGGAAAGAAGGGCTGGAGGTGCTGCCATTTGCCCTGTTTGCCGGTCTTGCCTTTGTGGTTCCCTACGCACTGACGGGTGTGATTCTGGGGCCGGAATTCCCGTCTCTGCTCGGTGGCCTGATTGGCCTGGCAATCGTGACCATGGCGGCGAAAAAGGGCTTCCTGATGCCCAAAAAGACGTGGGATTTTGCCGATCGCAAAGACTGGCCCTCCGAGTGGCTGGGCACCATCGAGATGAAGCTGGAAGACATCGCGGGCAAGCCCATGAGCGGATTCCGCGCCTGGGTACCCTATGTGCTGGTGGGCATTATACTGGTGCTGAGCCGCACCGTTGACCCCATCAAGCAGGCCTTCACGAGCGTTGGTGTGTCTTTCTCGAACATTCTGGGTGAGGCGGGCATCAATGCCGGTATTCAGCCACTGTACCTGCCAGGCGGTATTCTGGTGATGGTGGTGCTGGCCACTTTCTTCATCCACCGGATGAATCTGCGCGCCCTGAATTCGGCGGTGAAGGAATCCGGTGGTGTGCTGCTGAGCGCCGGGTTTGTTCTGCTGTTCACGGTGCCCATGGTACGGATACTGATCAACTCTGGCGTTAATATGTCTGATTTGCCCAGTATGCCGCTGGCCATGGCCACCTGGGCCGCGGATTCGGTTGGTGGTATCTACCCGCTGCTGGCACCGACAGTAGGCGCTTTGGGCGCGTTTCTGGCTGGCTCCAATACCGTATCCAACATGATGTTCAGCCAGTTCCAGTTTGGTGTCGCTGAAAGCCTCGGCCTGTCCACCGCGCTCATGGTTGCCGTACAGGCGGTGGGTGCCGCCGCCGGTAACATGGTGGCCATTCACAACGTGGTGGCGGCGTCTGCCACGGTTGGCCTGCTGGGCCGTGAGGGGCAGACCCTGCGTAAGACCGTGTGGCCAACCCTATACTACCTGTTGGTAACGGGCCTGATTGCGCTGCTGGCGGCCTATGGTTTCGGTTTGATCGATCCGCTGATGAGCCGGTAACGCTGACATAACGATGACGGGTGGCAGCGGATGGCTGTATCGCCCGGAGGCAATGACTGATGAGTGAGCTGTTTTACGACGCCGCTCCCAACGCCACCCGCGTGGCGCCGGAGCGACCGAAGCCCCGGGTGTACCCGGCCAAGCCGTCCGAGGTAACGCTGTTTGGCACCTGTGTGGTGGATCTGTTTTTCCCGGAAGCGGGGCTGGACGCTATTCGCCTGCTGGAGCGGGAAGGCATTGCCGTGCACTTTCCCCAAGCGCAATCCTGTTGCGGCCAGCCAGCCTGGACTTCCGGCTATGTGAACGAAGCGCGAGAAGTCGCCCGGGCGCAGCTCAATCTGCTGGACAACGGTCTGCCGGTGGTGGTGCCCTCGGGCTCCTGCGCCGGTATGTTCCGGCAGCATTACCACGACGTTTTTGCCGACGAACCCGAGACCCTGAAACGGGCGGAAGACTTGGCCGAGCGGACGTTCGAGCTGACGGAATTTCTGCTGCACGTGTGCAAGGTAAACTGGCAGGATCTGGGCCAGCCAACGCAAATTGCCCTGCACACCTCCTGTTCCGCCCGCCGGGAAATGAACACCCATCTGCATGCCCGGGAACTGCTGGGTAAACTGGCCAACGTAGAGCGCCTGGACCACGACCATGAAAGCGAATGTTGCGGTTTCGGCGGGACTTTCTCCGTGCGCATGCCGGAAGTCTCCGGCGCCATGGTGCTGGATAAAACCCGTTCGCTGCGGGAATCCGGCGCGGGGGAAATGGT
>NZ_JACUUB010000082.1 GCF_014859525.1 Marinobacter sp. | reverse complement strand
CCAGAACAGCCCCGGCATGGCCAGCGGCAGGCGAACCGTGCCGGTGAGCTCCATAATCCACAGGGGAATGGCGGCGATAGCCAGCACACCCATCGACAGGAAAAAAATCCGGAAGGGGTAACTGAAGAGCTGGCCGGCGCTGACGGTGATGGGCTCAGGCGAGGTTGAGGTGGGCTGCATACAAATCTCCCGGATACATGTATATGCAGTTTATGTTAGGTGTGGCATGACGGATTAACCATACCTGCTTGGGGGTATTTTGCGTACAATGCGGTCATCATGCTGATTCGGAAAGGAATGTTCTATGAGTGCTTACGTATTGCTCAAGATGCTGCATATGGCTACCGCCTACCTGACAATTATCCTGTTTGCGCTGCGCCTGGTGCTGGATGCGACAGGCCGCCCGGGCTGGCGACAAACCCCGTTGCGGTTTATTCCCCACATTAACGACACCATTTTGCTGGTGTCGGCCATCTCTCTGTTGTTCGTGGTCGGTTACATTGCTGCCATGCCAGGCTGGATTATTGCTAAAATCGTACTGCTGGTCGGCTACATTATTGCGGGTGTGTTTGCCCTGAAAACCACCGTAGCCAAGCCCGTTCGGATTATTGCCGCAGTTCTCGCCCTGGCACAGGTACTTGCGATCCTCCATTTGGCTATGGCCAAGCCGTTCTTCGGCTAAGAGAGATGCGCTAGTGTTTGTCGCTGATCTGCCTGGTCAGCTCCTTTAGCTGTTCCTGAACAGCCTGGAGCTGGCGGGCGATTTCGTCCCGCTCGTCGTGGGCTTTTTCTGCCTCTTTAGCGTTTTGCTCCTCGCCCATTACTTCCAGTATTGCTCCGATCATCATGTTTAGAAACACGAACGCCGTCAGGAAGATAAAGGTCAGATAGTAGATCCAGCTCAGCGGATAGACCTCCATGGTGTCGTACATCACGTCCGTCCAGTCTTCGAAGGTCGCTACCCGGAAGAGGGTCAGCATGGCGATGGAGACGTCCCCCCAAAGGAAGTCATCAATATCCGCAAAGAACATGGAGCCCATGGCTGCGTATATATAAAAGATGATGAACATCAGCAGGGCGATGTAGCCCATGCGGGGAATCGCCTTGAGCAGGGAGTTGATCAAAAAGCGCAGCTCTGGCACCACCGAGATCAGTCGCAACACCCTGAATACCCTGAGCAGGCGGCCTAATAGCACAGCTTCTGCGTTATCGAGCGGGATCAGGCTGCCAATCACCACCAGGGTGTCGAACAGGTTCCAGCCGTCAAACAAAAAGCGCTTTTTGTTTTCAAAAACGGCGAAGCGGAACAGGATCTCGGTCAGGAAGAACAGCGTAATGGCGGTGTCCAATACGCTGAGGCTTTGTTCGATCAGGGGCGGAATATCGTAGGTTTTCGCACCAATGGTCAGCGCTGACAGAATGATGATGGCAATCACCGTGCCTTGAAACAGCTTGCTGGATTCAAGGCGGCGCAGTTGTTCAAAACCGGATGCAGGGCTCAACTCTGACGACATGGCAAACAACAACTCCAGAAAATTCGCAGGGGGCAGGATTTTAAAGGGCTATGCTGGTATTGGGTAGCTTGAATTGTGTTCAGAAACGCACTGGCAGAGTGTGTTGACCGGTAATAAGTTGTGCTTATCAAGCATGATGAGAATTATTCATTCGTGCTATGCGGTCAGGGTTTCCATAATCAGGTCACTAAAAACAAAGACAAGAGAGTAACTTCCTATGGCAGAGAGACCTGAATTAGCCGGTTGGCGCTGGGGGCCGTTTACCTTCCGCGTGCCCTTCTACCACACCCGACTGTGTTGGTCTGAATTTTTGCAGGGGCTGTTCGTCTCTGCGGCAACGGGCCTGGCCCTGATTCCGGTGATGACGGCTTTCTTTGGCTTGAGTTTTGAAGAGGCGGTCGCGCTCTCCATGATTCATGCCTCATTGATTGCGTCGGCGGTGATTGTTTTCGGCGAACCATACGCAGGCGGCTGGATCACGCCGGCGCTTCCGCTGATTCTGGCGTTTGTGATTGGTGGCTATGACGATCCGGCAAGCCGATTCCAGGCCATGACGGCTCTGAGCCTGGTGTTCGCCAGTCTTGTTCTGATGCTCGGGCTTACTGGCCTGGGCCGACGCTTCATCATCTGGCTGCCAGATACGCTGAAAGCGGGCATTATTCTGGGTGCCTCCATTGCCGCGCTCAAGCGGGTTTTTGTGGACGACGCCGAACGCTTTCTTCTGGAGCAGCCTATTGCCACCGGTCTTGCCTGTGCGATTTGCCTGATCTTCACCTTCTCGGTCCCGATGCAGAAGCTCAAAGCGCGAAATCGTTTTTTCTTCATGTTGGGCGCATTGGGCTTGTTGCCCGGGTTTCTGGCGGCGGCCATCATCGGGCCGTTGGTGGGTGAGGTGAATTTTGATATCCAATGGGGCTTTGTGGTGCCGCCGCTCGGAGAGGCCCTGGCGAAAGCGTCACCGCTGGTTAATGGTTGGCCCTCAAAGGAGATGATTGTTCAGAGTATTCCCTTGGCGTTGATCGCATACATTATCCTGTTTGGTGATCTGGTTACCGGTAACGAAGTGCTCCGGGAAGGGTTAAAAGTGCGCAAGGATGAGCACATCGATATCAACCTCAACCGCACTCACTTTTCGCTGTCGATCCGTAACGCCATTATGGGCATTGTTGCACCTTTCTTCCCGACTCAGGGCGCGGTTTGGACGGGCGTGCATGTCATCGTTGTCCAGCGTTGGAAGCAAGGGCCTACGGCCATGAACAGCTTGCACAGTGGGTTGGCCTCTTATTATCTGATGGGTATCCCGTTTATTTACTTCATGTTGCCGCTGCTAACTGGCCTGAAGCCTCTGTTAGGCGTGGCGCTGTCGCTTACGCTGGTGCTCACCGGGTTTGCCTGCGCCTACATTGCCATGTCGATCCCCAGAGACAATGCGTCCAGGGGCACGGTGGTTTTGATTGGCGCGGCCCTGGCGTTCTTTGAGCCGTGGCAGGGTCTGTTGATCGGTGTTGTCGCTACATTGGCATTGGTGGGCTGGGACAGAAACCCAGACCCGATTCCTCACGACGAATGAGTGGGTGGCAAGTCGGATGGGTGTGGCTATCCGACTTGCTGCAGCACGATGTGCCACTCCTCGCCAGGAAATTGCGCGCCTGATAGTTTCGTAGACCATCCCAATGCCACCTGAAACGCTCGTCGTCAGCGCGGCTTTGACGGTTTGATCAGTGGCGCATTTTGCCGCCAACGGCTGAGTGGATAGAACAGTTGGGGCGATGCCAGTTCTGGAAGATCCGTGCGCTCTTCGTGGGCCGCCCACTCTGCCCGTTCTGCTTTGCGAATCGCGTAGTGCATCCATGACAGCGCCATGGCGGCAATCAGGAACATCAGCATGAAACTGCTCTGCCAGATGCCGGTGAAGTCGTTCAGCATGCCGAACGTCAGCGGCAGAATGAACCCGCCAAGCCCACCAATCATGCCAACTACACCGCCAACAGCACCGACGTGCATGGGGTAATACACCGGGATGTGTTTGTACACGGCAGCCTTGCCGAGCGACATGAAAAAACCAAGGATAAAGGTCAGCACCACAAAAAGCACAAGACTGACCTCGAAACTGAAACGAATATCCGCGTTGATACCGTGGATCACGTATTCGGTTGGCGGGTAGCTGAGCAGGAAGGTGCAGATGACCGATGCGATGAAGGTCCAGTACATTACCCGGCGGGCACCGTAACGGTCCGACAACCAGCCGCCAAGAATACGGAACAAGGAGGCGGGCACTGTGTACAGGGCGGCGATCATGCCAGCGGTCTGGATGGTCAGGCCGTATACACCGATCAGGTAGTGGGGTAGCCACAGTGCCAGGGCGACAAATGCCCCAAAGACAAAGAAATAATACAAGGCAAAGCGCCAGACACGCAGCTCTCTCAACGGAGTCATCTGTTCAGCAAAGGATTTCTGCTCGGCGTTGGCGCGCGCTTTGGCCAAGGGATCGGTTTTGGCAAACACAATAAACAGTAAGCCCATCACGGCCAGGACCAGGGCATAAATCTGGGCAGTTTTCTCCCAGCCGAAGGCGACCAGCAGGAAGGGCGCACCGAAGTTAGTCACCGCAGAGCCCACGTTACCGGCTCCAAAAATCCCCAATGCCGTGCCTTGCCTGGCGGGCTCGAACCAGGCCGCGGTATAGGCAACGCCTACGATAAAAGCACCACCCGCCAGACCAACCCCCAGGGCGCCAAGCAACATCATTGGATAGGTGGTGGCAAACGTCAGCAGGTAAACGCAGGCAGACGTTGTCAGCATCAGAATGCCGAATACCCATCGGCCGCCATAGCGATCCGTCCAGATGCCAAGAAAAAGCCGGCTGACTGATCCGGTGAGAATCGGGGTGGCCATCAGCAGGCCTAGCTGGGTATCGGTCAGCCCCAGCTCTTCGCTGATGCGAATGCCGATAATCGAAAAAATGGTCCAGACGGCAAAGCAAAGCGTGAACGCAAAGGTTGATAAACCGAGTGCGCGGTGCTGCTCGGGCCTGGTTGGTGTGGTTGTCATGGGCGCTCTCTGAAAGCACGGTGAACCTGTTTGAAATGCTATCAAACTTGGCGCGTTTTCATGGGGCGCATTGGGGGTACCTCCTGTTGGGAGGGGGAGGGATAGGTTAACGACCACTTTCGCCGGGAAGGGGATAGCTAAGGGGTTTCTCTGGTGGGGTACGCGAGGCGTTCGTTGATGCAAGTCAATTATGGGCGGCTGACGCTGTGGGGTAATGCTGGCGAATACCAACGGATCGTCTGTTTAAGGCGAGCTGAAATGCCCCGGAGAATCCCATGAACATCATGATTGCCTACGATGGCTCCAGAAACGCGAAATTGGCGCTGGCCCAAACCATTACTATGTTTCGAACACTCACGCCGAAAATAACGCTGGTTGCGGTTGCTGAGAACCCCCGTGACATCACTTCTGGCAATGAAGATATGTTTCAGGAAGAAGTTACTGAGCTTAAAGGTTACCTGAAGGAAGCGCTGGAAGTGTGCGAGAGCCAGAAGGTATCGGCAGAAACGATGTTGCTTGAAGGTGACCCCCGCAAAATGCTCCTTTTCGCGGCGGAAAAAAAGGTGCACCCCGACATGCTGGTGATCGCGCGCCACAGTCATGAGCCGGATGGTGGCTTTATTGCCCGATCACTCACCTACTTTGTTGATGAGCTGGATTACATGACGTTTGGCAGCGTCAGTTCATTTCTGGCGCGCCGTATTCAATGCCCTCTTCTAATTCTGCCCAGCCGCTGATACGCACTGGCTGTTCTGTTCTTCTTGCCTAGCCTCAGGAGGCTCAAATGAAAGTCGCTGACGTATTCCGCGTCCGCAATCCGGAGATCAGGGCGCTGCATCTGACCTGGATTGCCTTTTTTATTACCTTTTATGTCTGGTTCAATATGGCGCCATTGGCGTCCAGCATGCTTAAGAGCGTTGACTGGTTAAGCAGAGATGACCTGCGCCTGTTCGCCATCTGTAACGTGGCCTTGACGATTCCTGCCCGAATCATTGTGGGCATGGCATTGGACCGTTTTGGTCCGCGTCGGGTGTTTTCTGTTCTGATGGTCACTATGTCCATACCCGCTCTGGCCTTTGCCTTTGGGAACACCATGACCCAGTTGCTGGTCAGCCGCCTGATACTCAGCTCGATTGGTGCCAGTTTTGTGGTGGGCATCCACATGACCGCCATGTGGTTTAAGCCTAAAGATATTGGTTTTGCTGAGGGTTTCTATGCTGGTTGGGGCAATTTTGGCTCTGCAGCTGCCGCTATGACTCTGCCGACCGTAGCCATCACCCTATACGGTGGTGACGACGGATGGCGTTGGGCTATTGCCCAGAGCGCCATCGTGATGGCGGGTTATGGCATCTGGTACTGGTTTGCCATTACCGATGGTCCTGCAGGCACGGTTCATCGCAAGCCTCGTAAAGCGAGCGCCCTGGAAGTGAGCACTTGGGGTGATCTGGTCAAGTTGGTCCTGTGGACCATTCCGCTGATTGGTGTTCTGGCTATCCTGGTGTGGCGAATCCAGAATTTGGGCTACCTGAGCGTCACCGGGGCCATCATCTGTTATGTGGTCATCTTCCTGGTGGTCTGCTATCAGATTGTTCAGATCCTCAGGGTTAACGTGCCTATTCTTAAAAAGGGTGTGCCTGAAGACGATAAGTACCCATTCAGCAGTGTTGCTGCCTTGAACAGTACCTACTTTGCCAACTTCGGGGCCGAACTGGCGGTGGTTTCCATGCTGCCTATGTTTTTTGAAGAAACCTGGGGGCTGAGCGCCACGATTGCGGGCCTGATTGCGGCCTCCTTTGCCTTTGTCAACCTGGTGGCTCGCCCGATGGGCGGTATGGTGTCTGATCGCATGGGTAACCGCCGTTTTGTGATGCTCAGTTACATGTTTGGCATTGGTATTGGCTTCGCGCTGATGGGCCTGCTCAATTCCAGCTGGCCGCTGATCATTGCCGTTGGTATTACGGTGTTCACATCCTTCTTTGTGCAAGGCGCGGAAGGTGCAACGTTCGGAATTATCCCGTCTATCAAGCGGCGCCTTACCGGGCAGATCTCCGGAATGGCGGGTGCTTACGGTAATGTGGGCGCGGTGGTCTACCTGACCATCTTTACCTTTGTGACCCCGACCCAGTTCTTCTTCATCATTTCTGCGGGAGCGTTCATCAGCTGGGTGCTGTGCATTATGTGGCTTAAGGAGCCTGAGAGCGGGTTTTCTGATGAATACCATGTCTCATCTGTAGACTTGCAGATAGAAGAGGAAGAACGCCTCCGGGCGGCTGGCCAAATGGCAAGATAGACCGCGCTCAATAAAGAAAATCAAACCCGCCATGGAGTAATCCTGGCGGGTTTTTGGTTTGTGCTGAACGCTCCATGATCAGCTCTAGCGTGTGATTTCGCGCCCTGTAGGATGGGGTAAGGGGGCTGTTTTGTGGGCTTGGGAATGTTGTGAGGCGGTTCTGGAATGCCTTTCGCTCCAGGTGGTTTAGGGGCTGGCCGGGCGTTGTCGTAGGCATAAAAAAGCCGGCCTTTGTGGGGCCGGCAAGCAGAGGTTTAACGCTGTGGTTGGTGCAATTACGGGTTCTTGATGTAGGCGTTCTTGCGCAGGTAGAACCACCAGTTCACCACCAGGCACACGGCATAGAACATGGCGAATCCGTACATGGCAATTTCAGGAGTGCCAGCCTGGATTTCCTGGCCCATGACCCTGGGTGCAATGAAGGCGCCATACGCTGCAACCGCAGAAGTCCAGCCAAGAACCGGTCCCTTTTGCTGCTGATCGAAGATCACGCCGATACTGCGGAACGTTGAGCCATTACCAATGCCGCTAGCGGCGAACATGAGGATGAACAGCATCAGAAAGATCGGGAAGTAGGCGTTGGGATCTGTAGAATTGTAGGCCAGCATCATCACATAACCGGTCGCTACAGAGGCAACAACCATCACTACCGAGATAATCTGGGTAACGATGGAGCCGCCCATTTTGTCAGAGATCCAGCCGCCCACCGGACGAATCAGGGCACCAACAAACGGCCCTATCCAGGCCCAGGTCAGGGCGCTCGGCGCATCGGGGTTGACCACCCGAGTCACGGTGCCGTCTGCGGCGACGTCCATCATGTTGCCAAAGATGACGCTGATTGAGAGTGGCAGCGCGGCGGAGAAGCCGATGAACGAGCCGAACGTCAGGATATAAAGCACCGTCATCGACCAGGTATGCTTGTTGCTGAAGATGGCAAACTGGTTCTTGATGTTGGGTTTAATGTCGCCCGGAATCAGGCGCAACAGCACGACCGTCAGGATGATAGTCAGTGGCAGCGCAATCCACATGTTCATCATGCTCAGCGCCCACACACCCGCCAGTGACGCGAGAAAGCCCACACCGTAAAGTCCGAGGATTTTGCCGAAAGCGGATAGCGGGCTGCCGGGGTTGGGTGTGATCACTTTCAGATTATTCATCCCGAACCAGCTGGCAAAGGCCAGCGGAATCAGAAACACCAGCCAGATAAACCCGGCGTTTTGGATCCAGGTTTCTGTGCCTGCATCAATGCGGCCAATCAAGGTGCCGCTGGCGCTCTGAAGCTCCAGCGAGCCGCCGGCGAACGCGCCAAAGATGCCGACTGTCATCACCAATGGAATCAGGATCTGCATGGTGGTGACGCCGAAGTTACCCAGACCGGCGTTCATGCCCAGACCGTAACCCTGCTTTTTCTTGGGGTAAAAGGAACTGATGTTGCTCATGGAGCAGGCAAAGTTACCACCGCCAATACCCGATAGCAGTGCCAGTGCCTGGAATACGATGAAGGGGGTATCTGGGTTCATCAAAGCAATACCGGTACCGAACGCCGGTATCATCAGGAGCGAGGTGGTAAGGAAGACGGTATTGCGGCCACCGGCAATCTTGATCATAAAGGATGCCGGAATTCGCAAAGTTGCACCCGACAAGCCTGCAATGGCCGTCAGAGTGAACAGTTGCTCAACCGTGAAAGGAAAGCCCAGATTGATCATCTGTGTGGTGATCATGCCCCACATCAGCCAGATGGCGAAGCCCATCAAAAGGCTAGGAATGGAAATCCACAGGTTTCGGGAGGCGACTTTTTTACCTTCTCGTTCCCAGAACTCTTCGTTTTCGACATCCCAATGTTCAATGTCGGCGTTGGTTTGTGCCATGATTTTGCTCCTTGGTTTGACTGACCCGGAGCCACATTAATGGTGGCTCCAAGGCTTTGGAGCTATTGTGCAGAGGAGGTGTGCCGTTCAAATTTGATAGATATCAAGGATTGTCAGGGCTATTTGTAGTTACGGATTCCGGCAGGCGATATCTGATTTCGGTTGTTTGTTTTTCTTATAATAAACATGAAGTTGTGGCGGTGGTATGTCTGATGGGGTAGGCGGTTCAGGGTCTGGCGCAGTAGAGGTAGCCATTCATTTCCGGGCCGCCATGATGACGTTTGGCGTCATGTCGGTGACTGCGCACTGAGTCTGGAGTGTCAGATGCTATATGGCATAGGGCAGCACGCCAAAATAGACGGCGCTGAAATGACAGGCGCTACCGCCAATCACGAACAGATGCCAGACGGCATGCATGTAAGGGGTGCGATCTGCCAGATAAAACGCGACGCCCGCGGTATAGATGATGCCGCCGGCAATCATCAGGTAGAGCGACGCCTCATTAAGATTGGCAACCAGGTCAGACGAGGCAAAAATAATCAGCCATCCCATCGCGACGTAAATGCCAACCCGTGCCAGTTTGAACCGGTTTTTGAATATTACCTTGAGCACCACGCCGGTCAGTGCCAACGACCAGATGATGGCGAACAGTGTCCAGCCGGTGGTGCCGCGCATGTTCACCAGCAGGAACGGTGTATAGGTGCCCGCAATCAGCAGGAAGATGGCGCAGTGATCCAGGGTCTTGAATGCCGTTTTCAGCGCCGGACTGCGAGCGCCGTGGTAAAGCGCAGAGGCCATGTACAGCAGGATCAGTGACGCACCAAAAACACTGAAACTGACGATTTTCCAGACGTCACCCAACTGGCTGGCAGCGACAATCAGGGCCACCGTGCCGATCACACTAAGGATGGCGCCAAGGCCGTGGGTTGCACTGTTGATCCATTCTTCAATGCGATGATGCACAGAGTCTGAAGTGGTCTGGCTGTGGCTCATGGGTACGGTCATCTAAGATTGTCTCAATTGGGCGAAAGTATAATTTAGTTCAGCGTACATGTGTACGCAAAAGTTTGCCATGGCCGAGTTGTGACTATGTTCAGAAAAACTGAACGATCTGCAGCAAATCTTCCGTTTTGCTCATTTGGCGCTGCCGGTTAAGCTTTTACTATCGAAAACAGATGCAGGAGATTTTCTGATGGCAAAAGTACTGGTTCTTTATTACTCGATGTATGGCCACATGGAAACCATGGCAAACACGGTTGCCGAAGGTGCGAAAGGCGTTGCGGGTGCAGATGTAGTGGTTAAGCGTGTACCTGAAACCATGGCCGATGAAGCGTTCCAGAACGCTGGTGGCAAAGCGGATCAGAGTGCGCCGGTTGCGAGCCCGGCTGAGCTGGCCGACTACGATGCCATCATATTTGGCACGCCGACCCGTTTCGGTAACATGGCTGGCCAGATGCGCACCTTCCTGGACCAGACCGGTGGGCTTTGGGCCGGAGGTAAGCTGCACGGAAAAGTGGGTAGCGTGTTCACCTCAACCGGCACTGGCGGCGGGCAAGAGCACACCATCAGCTCCTTCTGGACCACGCTTGCCCATCACGGCATGGTCATTGTGCCCCTTGGGTACGGTATTCCGGACTTCTTCGATATCTCTGAAATGAACGGCGGAACACCTTATGGTGCCTCCACCATCGCCGGTGGCGACGGTTCACGCCAGCCCAGCGAGAAAGAGCTGAACATTGCCCGCTATCAAGGCAAGCATGTGGCGGAGCTGGCGGT
>NZ_JACUUB010000016.1 GCF_014859525.1 Marinobacter sp. | reverse complement strand
GTCTTGGTCAGGGCTTTTACTATGCCCGGCCCATGCCCTTTAGCGATGCCATGGCCTGGGCAAAAACGTTTGTCTGGCCTGACTCAGATGCTGACCAGAGTGGCTGAATAAACAGAGCGTTGGCCGTTGACTAAATATTGATGGGGAGCACGGCCAGTAGTTTGGCCTGGCCTCTGTCGATGTTGAAGGCAAAGTGCCCTCCAAGTTCGCTGGCTCCTACCAATATATTGTTCAGGCCCCGACTCCTGGTAATCCCCCATTACGAAAACGGGCTAGCCCCCTTGCGTGTAAAGGTTTAGCAAAACCCTGAAACTTCGCTTTTTTTTCACTAATCGCTTCTCTATTGTTGCCATGTTGATCACTCCAAGGGGAATCTATCAATGGCATTTGGCCACAACCGACATGCAGTAAAATGGTTTGTTGCCTTGGCGTTGCTTGCAGGGCTCTCTGCAGCCGGTTGGTGGTTTGCTAACCATAACAACGGCCAGGAGCAGTCCATCAACACCATCGAAGTCACCCGCGGCGACATCCAGCAGCTGGTCAGCGCAACCGGTGTGTTGGAGCCGAGCAATTACGTGGACGTGGGTGCGCAGGTGTCTGGCCAGCTCGAAACCATCCATGTGCGAGTGGGGCAAACGGTATCCCAGGGTGACTTGCTGGCGGAGATTGATCCAACCGTTTACGTCGCCAAAGTAGACGGCACCCGGGCCCAGCTCAAGAATCAGCGGGCGCAACTGGATGATCGCAAGGCCCAGTTACGGCTGGCAGACATTCAGTTCCAGCGCCAGACCAACTTGTTTAAAGAAGACGCCACAACCCGTGAATCACTGCAGATGGCCGAGGCTACCCTTGCGTCTGCCAAAGCCCAGCTGGCCATGCTGGAGGCCCAGATCGAACAAACCGCCTCTACACTGCGCGCCGAAGAAGCCAACCTGGGGTACGCTCGAATTTACGCGCCCATGGATGGCACCGTGGTCTCCATTGAAGCCCGCCAGGGCCAGACCCTGAATGCCACTCAGCAAGCGCCGGTTTTAATGCGTATTGCCGACCTGGCCACCATGCGGGTACGGGCCCAGGTGTCTGAGGCGGATGTCGGCAAGCTTGAGCCGGGCATGCGAGTGTACTTCACCACACTGGGGGACGCGGAACAGAAGCTCTATGGCCAATTGCTGTACATAGAGCCAACTCCGGAAGTCACTAACAATGTTGTGCTGTACAACGCCCTGTTCGACGCCAATAACGATGACGGCAAACTGCTACCGAACATGACCGCTCAGGTGTTTTTTATTCAGCGTGAAGCCCTGGGCGTGCTGCGGGTACCCGTGTCATCTGTTCAGCGTGGCCGGGTGCAGGTAATGAGCCAAGCGGGGCAGGTTGAATGGCGGGATATTGTGGCCGGGGTTAGCAACCGGGTACACACCGAAGTGATGTCGGGCGTCAAGGAAGGTGAGAAGGTTGTGCTGGTGTCTCGAGATCCGCGCTCCGGTACCGGTAACCCGAACACTATGCGGGGTGTGTTGCGATGAGTGCAGCCCGGCCATTGATCGAGTTGCGTGGCATTACCCGTTCCTTTGGGGAGGGGGAGTTGGCGGTACCGGTACTCAAGGGTATTGATCTGAAAATCTACCCGGGTGAATTCGTTGCCATTATGGGGCCTTCCGGTTCCGGAAAGTCTACTTTGATGAACATCCTTGGCTGCCTTGATCAGCCGAGTTCCGGGGAATACTGGTATGACGGCAGGGATGTAGCCGCGCTGAGCCGGGATGACCTGGCGTTGTTGCGCCGGGAAGCCTTTGGATTTGTCTTTCAGAGCTATAACCTGCTGCCGGGCATGACCGCCCGGGAGAACGTGGAAATACCGGCCATCTATGCAGGTATAGCCCCCGCACAACGCCGGGAGAGGGCAGAGCAGTTGTTGACCGAACTGGGCTTGGGTGAGCGGCTTACTCATCGCCCTGGTCAGTTGTCCGGTGGCCAGCAACAGCGTGTCTCTATTGCCCGGGCGTTGATGAATGGCGGCCAGGTGATCTTCGCCGATGAGCCCACCGGTGCGCTCGACAGTAAAAGCAGCAAAGAGGTTATCCGGCTGCTCACGGAGCTGTCTGGTAAAGGGCACACCGTGATTCTGATCACCCACGATCAAGACGTGGCGAATGTTGCCCGCCGGCAGATCCACATTGCCGATGGCGAGGTTGCGCGCGATACCGGCCAGGACGTGAGCCCCGCGAACGCTTCGCCGGCGTTAAACCCCGGCCGCAGAGGCGTGGTGTTGAGTGACTGGCAGGAGGCCTTGAAGAGCGCGGTGCGCTCGTTGCATAGCAATCTGTTCAGAACGGCACTTACGCTATTGGGCATTGTCATTGGTGTGGCGTCTGTGATTACCATGCTGGCCATTGGTGAAGGGGCCAAAAAAGATGTGGTTGATCGCATCAGTACCATGGGCAGTGACCTGTTGTTGATCCGCCCAGGTGGCCCGGACCAGCGTGGAGGCCGCTGGTCGGTGACCACGTTAACCCCAGAAGATTACCGTGCAATCAATGAAGTAGACGGTGTTCTTGCGGCAATACCGGAACTTACCGGCTCGCAAACGCTGCGTTATTTTAATCTGGATCACCGGGCCGAGATTAACGCGACTTCTCACCAGTTTCCGGTGGCCAGGCAGTGGCCGGTGATACAAGGCACCTTCTTTTCCGAAGAGGATGAGCTCAACTATGCCTCCGTGGCGGTGCTGGGCAAAACAACGGCAGATACCCTGTTCCCCGGCGAAAGCTCCTTGGGTAAACATCTGATGGTAAACAACGTGCTGTTCCAGGTAATAGGCGTAATGGGGGAGAAAGGCGCATCACCCATGGGTCAGGATCAGGACGATGTTGTATTTGTGCCTTACACCACGGGCAGTCTGCGGATTTTTGGGCAGACACATCTGCGCAATATCACCGTGGCAGTGGCCGACCTTGCGAGGATGAGCGACATCGAAGCGATCATTCATGAAACCCTGTTGGCGCGCCATGGTGGAATTGAGGATTTCACCATCCGAAATATGGCCTCGCTGATCGAAACCATCTCTGAAACTCAGAACACACTGACCTGGCTGTTGGGTTCGATTGCGGCCATTTCCCTGCTTGTCGGGGGGATCGGCGTGATGAATATCATGCTGGTCAGCGTTACAGAAAGAACTCGTGAGATCGGTATCCGAATGGCGACGGGTGCACGAGCCTGGAACATCCTGCAGCAGTTCTTGACGGAGGCCTGGCTGGTGTCAGCTATCGGAGGCTTGATCGGCGTGGCGCTGGGCATTGCCGCTACCCAGTTGATCGGGTCTTTGGGCACGCCCGTGCATATGACAGTGCTGCCCATGGTATTGGCGTTCAGTTGTGCCTTTGCGACCGGCTTGGTGTTTGGCTTTCTGCCGGCTCGTAAAGCGGCCCACCTTGATCCGGTTCACGCCCTGGCCTCGGAGTAACTCTATGACGATTCGACTTACTGCTCTGGTGCCCGCGCTACTCTTAGCAGGGTGCGCGACCTTTACGCCAGAACCGGTCGGCTTGCCAGTAACACCGCCAGATCACTGGGAACAAACCAAGCATGCCGGGACCGCCGTCGAGGCGGACTGGTGGCGGGCATTTAATGAGACCGAGTTAGATCGGTTAATCGAAAAAGCCCTGAAAGCCAACCCGAACCTGGCGGCGATGGCGGAATCGGTTATTCAGGCAGATTTGCAGTTACGCAACGCAGGTGCTGCACTGTTGCCATCACTCTCCGCGACGGCCAGCAGTGGACGGCAGGCTTCAAGAGCAACGGGTGATAACACCGTCACCGGAGGCTCGACCAGCGCCGGCCTTACTATGGATTATGAGCTGGATCTCTGGGGCCGGTTATCGGCCAGTGAAGGCTCAGCTCTGGCGACTTTCGAGGCGACCCGATTTGATTACGCTGCCGCCCGCATTACGCTGGTTGCAGCCGTCGCCAGTACCTGGTTTGAATGGCTGGAGTTGCAGCAGCGAATCGACATTGCCAATATCAACCTTGAGTTGGGTGAAAGAACGCTGGCACTGGTTGAAGTTCGCTTTCGTAACGGCGTGGCCAGTCGGGCCGAGCTTTCCCGTCAGCAAACTTCGGTGCTGAGTTTGCGTAACGCGGTGCCACCACTGGAATATCAGGCCCGCCAGCGCCTGGCAGCGTTGAGGGTATTGATCGGTGACATGCCATTTGCGGCGGAGCAGCCGGCGGCCGATATTGCCTCCGTGACGATTCCGCTCATTAGTCCGCAAACGCCAGCCAATATGGTTACCCGCCGGCCCGACCTGGCGGCCCAGGAGGCGCGACTGGTAGCGGCCAGTGCAGACATTGAGCAAACCAGGGCGGCGTTACTGCCTTCGGTATCCTTGAGTGCCGCAGCACGGTTATCGGCCGACGGATTTCTAAGCTTGTCCGATCCAGTGCGCAGTGTGAACGGGCTGCTGAGCTTGAGTCAGGCATTGTTTGACGGTGGCCAGCGGCGTAATACGGTTGCCATCTCGGAATCCCGGCGTGTTGCATTGCTGGAGAGCTACCGGGGCAGTCTGCTGACGGCGCTCCAGGAGGTAGGTGATGCACTGGATCGCGATGCACTGTATCGTCTGCAGGAGCAGCGTTTGCAAGAGATTCTTGTCAAAGCTGAGGAAACTCTCCGGCTCACCGAAGTGCGCTATCGTGAGGGTGCTGACGAACTACTGACGTTACTGGACAGTCAGCGCAGTGTTTTTGAGGTGCGTCAGCAACTGAGTCAGGCCCGCCTGAACCGACTGATTGCCGCCGTGGATTTGTACAAAGCTCTTGGCGGTGGCTGGAATCGGGATGAAGAAGCCCAGGTTACAGTGCGGGTTCAGGAATAGCCCTGTCACCTATAACCTCGGATCTCACCATTGGTGGTAAAGAGTTCTATCGGTGTGGCCCAGTAGTCTTCGACACCCATTTCGGTAGCACCGGCCAACGAAAATGCAAACACAAGGGGTATGAGAATGGAACGGTGACGCGAGGTGTCAGTTGCCGTTCCCATGGCCGGCCTCAGTTAGTGTTCTGGAGTCGTTGGCGCAGTTGTTCCAGCCGTTGCCTAATCTCTTCTCGTCTTTGTTGTTCTGCCTCTGGCGATGCTGATGCTGCGCCGCTGGCGACTGGCGCGCGCTGAACGGGTTGCTCGGTAGCCTGCGAGGCTGCCCGCTGACGATCACTCATCAGGGAGACGCCGGAACGATCATCCAGCTCGGGGAAATAAAGGTTCTCCAGTTTGCCGGCCCGCTCAATAATCACCCGGTTAGGAAAAACCGTGTGCAGCCGGGCATTGCCAGGCAAGTCGTTGCCAACAATATAGGCTTCGGTATTTCCTTTATCGTCTTCAATCAACGCACTGCCGGGGAATTCGCCGTCTGCCGCCATCACCCCACGTAAGGCTAACCGCAGGTTTGTCTCGGGTAGGTTATCGGTATCCAGTTCCGGGGCATCATCGCTTTCAGCGGCAGAGCCAAACAGGGTCAGGCTGGCGAGTTGTAAGTTTGGCACGTTTTGACGTGGGTTTTCAGTCTCCGCGCCCGCAATCTGCGCCTGCTGGGGCAGGGAGCGCTGTGATTCTGCCTGCCAAAACTGATAGCCTTGCCAAGCGGTGAGCCCTAGCATTCCGGTGATGGCGGCCAGCGCAAGCAGCAAGGGTATCCTTTGATCTAGAGCGAACATTGAAGATCCTGAGTGAATGATCGTAAGCCTAAAAAGGTCACAGGTTATCAGACTGAAATGAATAAGTGGCAGTATAGTGTATAGAGATGTTCAGTGGTTCCCATTCCTGTGGTAGCCTTTTTTGACGCTTTATATGGCCGACTGTTTAAATGCTTTTCGGGAATCATCCAGGCCCAAGAAAAATAATGAGCGATCTGACGGAAACAACGAGGAAGACTTTGACCATTGATACTGAAATTCAGCCGCAGGATTCGCCGCTGTGCCGTCTTCCCTTTACCTTTGCCAAGCGCAATGGTGTGATCCTTACCCGTAGTGAAGAAGGTGATGCAGTCATTCTGGTGCGCCCCGGTGCTTCCCACTCTGCGCTGGCAGAGGCAAACCGCATCAGTGGCGGGCGCGCCCGCTTTGTGACCATTGAGGCAAATCGCTTTGACCAGGCCCTTAACGCGGCTTATCAAAACGACTCAGCCGAAGCAATGCAGATGGTGGAAGGGATCGGTGATGACATGGATCTCGCCTCACTGGCAGATTCCGTGCCGGAAACAGAAGATCTGCTCGAACAGGAAGACGACGCACCGATTATTCGGCTGATCAACGCCATCTTGACCGAGGCGGTCAAGACCAACGCCTCTGACGTCCATATTGAAACCTACGAGAAGCAGTTGGTGGTGCGGTTCCGCATTGACGGCGTGTTGCGAGAAGTGGTGCAGCCCAAGCGGGCATTGGCGCCCTTATTGGTTTCTCGTATCAAGGTGATGGCGAAGCTGGACATTGCCGAAAAGCGGGTGCCACAGGATGGCCGCATTGCACTGCGAGTTGCGGGCCGTGAAGTGGATATCCGGGTGTCGACGATGCCATCCTCCAGCGGTGAGCGGGTGGTGTTGCGTTTGCTTGATAAGCAGGCCGGTACCATTCGGCTGGAATCTCTTGGCATGGCCGGCAATGACTTGAAGGTGCTGCGCAAACTGATACACCGGCCCTACGGTATTTTGCTGGTTACAGGCCCGACCGGTTCCGGTAAGTCGACCACGCTTTATGCTTCACTGCAGGAAATCAATGACCGTACCCGCAACATCCTGACGGTCGAAGACCCGATTGAATACAACTTGCCCGGCATTGGGCAAACACAGGTCAATACCAAGGTGGACATGACTTTCGCCCGGGGCCTGCGAGCGATTTTGCGTCAGGACCCGGACGTGGTAATGATTGGTGAGATCCGGGATCTTGAAACCGCAGAAATTGCCGTGCAGGCGAGTTTGACCGGCCACCTGGTGCTTTCAACTCTGCACACCAACACCGCCGTAGGTGCTATTACCCGACTGATGGACATGGGCATCGAACCCTTCCTGATTTCTTCCAGTCTGGTGGGCATTGTGGCCCAGCGTCTGGTGCGAGTGTTGTGCACCCACTGTCGTGAACCCTACACACCGACCGAAGAGCAATGTGAATTTCTGCAGCAAAGCGCGGATAATCCGCCCACCATTTATCGGGCCAAAGGTTGTGAACGGTGCAATCATCTTGGTTATCGGGGCCGGATTGGCATCTACGAAACCGTCGAGATAACCGAAGAAATTTCGACATTGATCCATAAGCGCGCCGGTGAACTGGATCTTGAAAAAGCCGCGCGTTTTCGCAGTCCAAGTATCCATGCTGACGGGGTAAAGAAAATCCTGGAAGGCACCACCACCGTAGAAGAAGTTCTGCGCGTTACCCACCGGAGCCAGTAGCCCATGCCAGCCTATGTTTATAAAGCGCTGGACCCAAGGGGAAAGCAGAAGCAGGGCGTTCTGGAAGCCGATGCGCCACGCGCGGTACGCCAGCAGTTGCGGGAAAAAGGCCTGACCCCTTTAACGGTTGAGGCCGCGGTTGAAAAGCAGGCCCAAACCAGTCCGTTCAGCAACCGGGGCTCACTCAGCGCTGCAGACCTGGCATTGGTGACCCGTCAACTGGCAACACTGATCCAATCTGGCATCCCTATTGAACAAGCGCTCAGCGCAGCCGCTCAGCAGTCCAGTAAGCCGCGCATTCGCAGTATGCTGATTGCTATACGCGCCAAGGTGATGGAGGGGTATACCCTCGCCGACAGTTTTGGAGAGTTCCCCAGAGCGTTTCCCAGGTTGTATTGTTCCACCGTGGCCGCTGGTGAACACGCCGGTCATCTGGATCTGGTCCTTAACCGTTTGGCGGACTACACCGAAAACCGTCAGGAGGCACGACAGAAGATCCAGCTTGCCGCTATCTACCCTTTGATCCTCAGCGTTGTTGCGATTGCCATTGTGGTATTTTTGCTGACGTATGTGGTGCCAGACATCATCGAAGTCTTTGTGCGTCAGGGTCAGGATCTTCCCGGTCTTACCGTTGCCATGCTGTCGGTTTCGGAATTTCTGGCCGCTTACGGTGTCTATTTGCTTGTTGCTTTGGTATTGGCGTTATTGGGTTTTCGGGTTGCCCTGACCAAACCAGCGTTCCGAATGACATTTCACAAACAGTTGTTACATCTTCCCCTGTTCGCCAGCATGGTGCGGGGCGTGAACACCGCCAGGTACGCCAGCACCTTGAGCATACTGACCACCAGCGGTGTTCCGCTGGTAGACGCCATGAGAATTGCAGGTGAGGTGTTATCAAACGATTTCTTGCGAAAAGAGCTAAAGGATGCGGCCAGGAAGGTGAGTGAGGGAGGGTCGTTGCACCGGTCTCTGGATCAGTCCGGCTATTTCCCTCCGATGATGTTGCACATGATTGCCAGTGGTGAGGCCAGTGGCGAGCTGGACAGCATGCTGGAGAGAACCTCGCGCATGCAGGAGAGCAGTCTGCAGGCCAAAATCGCAGCCATTGTCGGCCTGTTTGAGCCGCTGATGTTGCTGGTCATGGGCATGGTCGTGCTGATCATCGTGCTGGCGATCATGTTGCCGATCCTGAATATGAGCAACCTGGTGGGCTAACGTGCCGACCGGGAACCGTTTAACCCAAGATCTGAATCAATGACGAGTGGAACTATGAACATGCAGAAGAACGTTAACCCGGCCCACAGCAAGGGCTTTACCTTGATTGAAATTATGGTTGTCATGGTTATTCTGGGTTTGCTGGTGGCCATTGTGGGCCCCAACATCATGGGGCGTGGTGATCAGGCGAGAGTGACCGTGGCGGAAACTCAGCTCAATAATATTGCCAATGCACTGGATCTCTATCGGCTCGACAACAGTCATTACCCTTCAACTCAGCAGGGTCTTGAGGCGTTGGTTCGCCGGCCCAGTGGCAGCCCTGAGCCACGCAACTGGAATGCTGACGGCTATCTTAAAAGCGTTCCAAAAGATCCCTGGGGTAACGAGTATCAATACATTAGCCCCGGTACTGAAGGCCCTTACGATCTCTATTCTTTTGGGTCTGATGGTCAGGAAGGTGGTGAGGGAGATGCTGCCGATATCAGTATCTGGAAAGTCGGGAACTAAGAGATTGTGAGGCACCGGGTAATCCAAGGCGGCTTCACGCTGATCGAAATTCTGGTTGTCCTGATTATTGTCGGGATGCTGGCGGCATTGGCGGTGTTCAACATGGCCGGTAGTTCCCAGCAACGTGAGCTCGAAAATACCGTTCAGGACCTGTACCTGCTGATGCAGACAGCTTCAGAACAGGCGGTGCTCAATAACGCCGAGCTGGGATTATTACTGGACGAAGGCAGCTATCGTTTTGTGGCTTTTCAGGACGATACCGGAGAATGGAAGATGTCTGGCGAAAGGCTGTTTCGTTACCGGGCCCTGCCAGATTGGTTGGTCCTTACCGATTATATTGAAAACGAGGCGCCCCGCCTGACCTCGTCTGAAGACCGGCTACGCCCGGATGTTGTGTTTTTCTCCAGTGGCGAAACCACCCCATTTATCATTGAGTTCACCATCGGCAACAATACCGACAACATGCACGTTCTTGCGTCTGATGGTGTAACAGCCCTGGAGTGGCGCAAACCCGGTAGTGAGAGCGAGTCATGGTAAAGGCCGTTCGGGGGTTTACCCTACTTGAGGTTTTGATTGCTCTATTGGTGTTTGGTCTGATTGCCACCGCCGCCGCCGAAGTCGGCAGCCAGTACATTGCAAGTTATGAGCGAGTAAGGGATAAAACGCTCGCGGGCTGGTTGGCGGATAACCGAATCAATGAACTGCGCTTGCAGGAAGATCTGCCCGGCATTTCCGAAAACACCAATGACCGGGATTACGGCACGTACCGCTGGCAAGTGACAACGGTGGTGCAGGGTACCGCCGAACCCTCTATGCGCCGGGTGGAAGTCACCGTGGCCCGCTATATCAATGGGCAGACCGAACCCATGCCGGTGCACACCTTGTCTGCCTTTATGGGTGAACGATGACCATCCCTGGAGGGCGCTATTCTTCGCTAGGCCGTAGCGCCGGGTTTACCCTGATGGAAGTGCTGATTGCGGTCACCATCACCGCGGTGATCGGATTAGGGGTGTGGCAGGTTATCAACAGTGTGGTGACATCTCGTGACCGGGTGAATGCAGTCTCCGAAGATTTTGAGAATCTGCAAAAAACCATGCTGTTTATGGAGCGGGATCTGACGCAACTGATCAACCGGCCCATCAGAGATATGTACGGCGATTTTCAGCCAGCCCTGAGCACCCGTGAAGATTCTTTTGTGCTGGCATTAACCCGGCAGGGCTGGCGCAACCCTCTTGGGCTGCGCCGCAGTAATCTGCAACGAGTGGCCTGGGAGTATACCGGCACCGAACTGAGGCGGCGATACTGGCTTGCTATTGATCAGGGGCAAGACGATAACAGCCGTGACTTGCTGATGCTGGACAACGTGTTGTCGTTTGATATCCGGTTTTTGAACAGCCAGTTGACTTGGCAGGACGAATGGCCAGCCGATCAGGAATTGGCAAACCTGTCACCCGGGGCCCGGCCGATACTGCCAATGCCGCGGGGCATTGAGATAACTCTGAAGCACGAACGTTTTGGCGAATTGGTCCGAACGTTTGCGTTGGCGGATTTTGACGTTAGTGAGGCCCAGGCTGCTGTGAATCAGCAGGTGGAAGCGACCGGCGAATCAGACACCGACCTTGAGGAAACTCAGGAACAGCAGAGTATCGAGCCATGATACGACTCACAGGGCTAACAGCACATCGTCTCCGGCAGAAAGGCGTGGCGCTGATCATGGTGCTGCTGGCCATGGCTTTGGTGGTCATGCTGGCAACCGGAATGGCTCACCAGCAAAGCATTCGCGTGTTTAAAGCCGGACATTATCTGGCTCAGCAGCAGGGACACAGTATCGCACTTGGCGCTGAAGCTTTTGCTCACCGGATTCTGGTGCGTGATTTTGAGCAGGATCGGGAAGATGGATTGATGGTCGATAGCCCTGATGAGTTCTGGGCGATGTACGCCGCCGTTCTGCCTCTGGATACCAGCGGCGTTGCAGAAGTGCAGATTGATGACTTGAGTGGGCGGATCAATCTGAACGACCTTGTTGGCCTCAATGGGCAGGTCGATACAATGACCAGGGACCGGCTGATTCGATTGTTAAGGGTGCTTGGCATTACCGCTGTTTCGGTGGATGCTCTGATCGACTGGATTGATGCGGATGATCAAACCATCAGTGCTTACGGCGCCGAAGATGGTCAGTATCTGATGGCAGACCCACCATACCGAGCCGCTAACCAGCCGTTTGTATCCATCACCGAATTGCGCTTGATTGAGGGCATGACGGAAGAAATCTACGTTGCCCTCAGGCCCCATGTCATCGCACTGCCTGTCAGCGGCATTGGCATAAATGTGAATACCGCAACGGCACCGGTACTTATGTCACTGCACGACGACATGACGGAAGCTCAGGCTGAGTCTATTCTTGCCAAAAGAGAAGACCAACGGTTTGAAAACCTGCAGGACTTTCTGGCGTTGCCAGAGTTTGCAGGCATGGGCCTGCGAACAACAGGGCTATCCTTGCAAACCCGGTTTTTTGAAGTTGTATCACGAATTACTTACGATAATCGGGTTGTGACCATGGTCAGTACCGTTTTTCGTAACACAGAGGGCGAGGTTCGGACGGTTCAAAGGGATACCGGGCAGAAGAATCGCATCACAAAAGAACCCTATTCAATCTCAGAAGGATAACCATGTCTTATCGCCTTTTTGTTCGGCCTGTCCCGCCTTATGCAGACCCGGTGCAGAACCCGGAGTCGCAGCTATTTAGCTGGCTACTGCAAGACGCCAGTGGCGATGCACAGGCACATGGCGGTGCTGACACCCGTGAAATCATAGAGCAAACCCTGGCTCAGAACGCGCTGGAAAAGGTTCTACTGGTTGGTCTTATCCCTGGCGATGAGGCCTTGTTCTGCCTGGCCGATATCCCCGCCAAACAGAGCCGGTTTGTGCTCCAGGCTCTGCCTTATGCAGTGGAAGAACAAATTGCGCAAGACATTGACTCTGTTCACCTGGCACTCGGGCGTCACACCCCCGACGGCTATCAGGTCGCGGCCATCGACCAACAACAGATGGAGCGTTGGCTAACCTTATTCACCGACTGGGAGCATGTACGCCTTGATGCGCTGTATCCTGACGCCGCGTTGCTACCCGCTTCAGCAGACGGCTGGACTGCATGCCTGGATGGCGACGGAGTTATGTTGCTGAGTCAACGAGGCGAGTGGTTACGTATGCAGACCGCCAACCTGGGATTATTGGGGGTAACCCTTGCGGCACCTCCTTCAGAGGAAGTGATCGCTGAAATTCCAGTGACAGTCTACGGTACCGAGTCAGATCTTGAGGCCTATCAATCAGCCATTGCTGAGCTGAGCGGTGGCGACGGGCGCGTTCGGCTTGATCAAAAGCCCCTTGAGTTCTCGACACTAGAACTGCTGGCCTGGGCCTTTCACCAGCACCTTTGCAGCCCTGTGAACCTTTGCCAGGGTGCTTATGCTGTCAATGCGCACGGGGCGGGTCCACTGAAGCCCTGGAAGCCGTTAATAGCTGTTGCCTCTGTCTGGTTTGTGGTGCAATTGGCCCTGGAAATCGGCATGGGTGTTTATCACAATCAAGAAGCCGAAAAGCTGCAGGTTCAGGCCATGGCCGTCTACCAGTCAGCGTTCCCCGGCGATCGCCGTACCCATGCGGGCAATGTGCGGCGAGTGGTTGAAGGTCAGTTGAGAGTGGCGGGGTCCGGGCAGGACGACATTGATTTCGTGACGTTACTGAAATATACCGGAGACCAGTACAGTCGGCTTTCGGGTGCTGGGTCTGTTACCTTTAATTCGATCAATTACAATCGAAATCGCGGTGAATTAGTGGTTGATATCCGGGCCGATAGCTATGACCGGATGAGCAGTCTGCGCAATGGCCTCGCCAACCAGGGCCTGCAGGCTCAGATTGGGTCTGTGGTGAATGAAAGTTCCGGCTCCCGTGGCCGCCTGACGGTTTCTGGAGGCTGATAACATGATGACACGCATCAAAGACCAACCCGCTGTCGGTAAACTGATTGCCCGCTTCGACCAGTTGCCCGTCAGAGACCGTCAGGCTCTGGCGGCGCTCACCGTCGCTTTGTTGGTCGCCCTCCTGTACTTTGGTGTCTGGCGCCCAGTCGCCGATTTCAGTGCCCAAGCTGAAACCAGCCGAGCGAATGCCGAGCAATTGCTGGCCTGGATGCAGGCGAACGAGGAAGGGATTCGCAGGCTAGGGGGAGCCAGCGCCGCAGCCTCAACCGGGGCCGTCGTTGATAAGCCGGCGGATAGTCGCGAGCTTATGGCACTGGTCACCCGATCTGCTGGCGAGGCAGGCTTGTCGCTTCAGCGCTTTGAACCAAGTGGTGAAAATGCGATCCGGGTGTGGCTTGAGGCAACGCCATTTGCAGATGTCGCGGCCTGGCTTGAGCAGCTTGACGCCCGTCACGGTGTTATTATTGATCAAGCCGCGATGGATCGAGGCAATGAGCCGGGCAGGGTGTCTGTCCGGCTCACTTTGATGATTTGAACAGGGTTTGTCCAAAAGCTGACCGGAGTTCCCGGAGGAGCGCAAGAACATGCGTGATACGCACGAAAACAATAATAAAACCGATGCTGTCGTGGTTCGCCTTGACGAAACGGCGCGCAATGAAGCCCAGTCGATTCTCTACCATGCCTACCGGGAAGATCCGACGTTTCAGTATTTGTTCGATCACCGCCGGGCAGGGTATGACCAGCGCGTAAGGGCAACGGTCAGAGAGCTGATCGATCTCTACCTGGAGCTCAATCAGGATGCCATCGGAGTGATAAAGGGGGATACCCTGATTGCCGTGGCGTTTATCGGCGATCCGGAACTGCGCATGAATCTGGCTGACCAGTTCAGCTGGAGAATCCGTATGGTTCTGACGGCGGGGTTTGCTTCAACCCGGCGTTACCTTGATTATCACCAGAAAATCCGAGACCTTTTGCCGCACCCACAGGCGCATCAGTTACCTTTAATGGGGGTTGATCCAAAATACCAGAATCAGGGGTATGGCAGGATCTTGTTAAAGGCAGTGGAGAAACTTTGCGAGGAAAATCCTCGCGGCACCGGCCTTGTTCTGGATACCGGGAACAGCCGTTATTTGCCCTTTTATGAATCTGAAGGTTTCCAGAGCTTGGGCAAGCTGCGCCTGGGCGACTTTGAAGATCACCTGCTGTATCGCGAAGTGAAGGCGGAGGCCGATGAACACTCAAGCGAGTCAACCCAGCATCAGTAAACAGGAGAGAGTGTGTCTGACAACCAAGGTTTTGACCTTATTGTAATTGGTGCCGGCTCCGGCGGCGTTCGCCTTGCCCGAATGTCTGCGCAAAAAGGCGCTCGCGTTGCCGTGGTCGAGTCCCGTTATTTGGGTGGTACCTGCGTTAATGTCGGTTGTGTACCGAAAAAGCTGTTTGTTTATGGGGCACATGTGCAGGAGGATCTGGACGATGCGGCCGGTTATGGGTGGCGCATTCCCAAAGATGGTGTCAGCTTTGACTGGCCAACACTGGTAGCTAACAAAAATACCGAAATCGAGCGCTTGAACGGTATTTACGGCCAGCTTTTGGAGAGTGCCGGAGTTGAGGTCATTCGGGGCACCGCCAGTATCCGTGATGCCAACACCGTTGTAGTCGGTGACCAACACTATTCTGCCAAACACATCACGGTCGCTACCGGCAGTTGGCCCGTAGTGCCTGATATTCCTGGCAAAGAATGCATTCTCACGTCCAACGAAATGTTCTATCTACCTCAGTTGCCTCGTCATGCCGTGGTATGGGGCGGCGGTTACATCGCGGTCGAGTTTGCAGGCATTCTGTCGGGGCTTGGGGTTAAAACCACTCTGCTATACCGCGGTGACCTGTTCCTCAGAGGCTTTGATGAAGATGTTCGTCGCTTTACCGAACAGGAGATGCGCAAGAAAGGTATCGACCTTCAATTCAATGTGACCATTGAGTCGATTGAGGCACACAATGCGCACTATCAGGTCAATTTGTCCGATGGGGAGGTCCTTGAAACCGGATTGGTGATGGCTGCAACCGGCCGAAGAGCATTGGTTGATGGTCTCGGCCTGGCCGAACTGGGCATTGAGTTAAACGCGTCCGGTCATATTGTGGTCGACGATCACTTCCAAACCTCTGTACCTTCAGTGACCGCACTGGGTGACGTTATTGGTACGCCGCAGTTAACGCCAGTGGCGATTGCCCAGGGGATGGTGCTGTCACGCAGACTGTTTGGTGATGGCCAGGGAGAGATGGATTACAGCGCGATCCCGACCGCGGTTTTTTGTCAGCCTAACATTGGTACCGTGGGCCTCACTGAAGAAGAAGCAAGAAAGGCAGGCCATTCACTTCGGATCTACAAATCCGATTTCCGACCAATGAAATACACTCTCAGCGGGCGTGATGAGCGTTGTTTGATGAAACTGGTCGTAGATGATCAAACAGACAAAGTTCTCGGCGCTCACATGGTGGGCCCCGATGCGGGCGAAATTATTCAGGGACTGGCGGTTGCCATCAAAGCTGGCGCGACCAAAGCCCAATTCGATTCAACCATGGGTATTCATCCAACGTCTGCGGAAGAATTCGTCACGATGCGAGATCCCGTGGCGTGAATGAGTGAGCTGACCTCGCAAACTGTCCCGCGACCGATGCGGTAGCGGGCACACCTCTTTCCATTTACCGCTACAAACGAATCCAGCGACTCAGTACGTCATGGAGCCCCTCTCTGCGGACAGGCTTAGTTATGTAGTCATTCATACCACTGGCCAGACAACGTTCTTTGGTTTCCTGTGATACATCCGCCGTTAACGCGATAATGGGTGTGCCCGACTGGCCGTTGCTTTGTTCCCACTCACGGATCACGCGAGTTGCGCCATAACCGTCCAACACTGGCATTTGACAATCCATCAGGATCAGTTCATAGCCCTCGTGCTTGCGTTTCACTTTCTCGATTGCTTCCTGACCATTCTGGGCACATTCAACCTGAAAGCCCATTTTGCTGAGCAGGGTGGTGGTCACTTTCTGATTAACGGCGTTGTCTTCTACCACCAGGGCCCAAGCAGTGCCCCCAAGTTGTTCGCGCGGCGCATCGGGCAGTGCAGGGTGTTCGTCACCTTGCTGTTCTGCCCGCTCAAACGGCAACTCAAACCGGAACGAAGAACCTTCGCCGATATCTGATTCGACCTGTATGTGCCCCCCCATGAGTTCAACCAAACGTTGCACCAGCGACAGTCCCAATCCCGTACCGCTGTGGGCTCGGGTATTGCTACTGTCGATCTGCTCAAAGGTATGAAAGATATTGGTCAGTCTGTCTCCGGGAATACCTGTTCCGGTGTCAGTGACGGTGCAAGTCAATCGAAGGCAATTGGCGTCCAACGGCAGCCAGGTAACGCGCACACTCACGAAACCGCTGTTTGTAAACTTGAGCGAGTTATCGAGCAAGCCCGCCAAAATCTGTCGAAGTCTTGGTGCATCACCAATGACTATCGGATTGGCAGGCCAGTCGCCCAGGAAATTGACGTCCAGAGACAGGCCCTGTTGTTCGGCAGCGTATCGATAGGATGCCGCGCAATTGGCAATGAGTGCGCGCACGTCGAACTCCTGGTTTTCAAGCTCCAGGTTTCCACTGTCCATTCGGGCGTAATCCAGGATATCTGAAATTACCGTGAGCAGATCTTCGGTCGCCTGCCGGGCAGTACCAAGATAGTCCCTTTGCCGATTGGTGAGAGGCTCTTCCTGGATCAAATCTACCATGCCGAGCACCCCGTTCAGCGGGGTGCGCAACTCGTGGCTCATGGTTGCCAAAAACTCAGATTTGACATGGCTTGCCAGCTCGGCTTTTTCCCGCGCTGTTTCTGACATGGCCAGTGTTTGATCTCTGGCTGACCGCAACTTCTCAAGGTGTTGAGCAAGTTCATTTAACTGTGACTGGATGGCTACAATTTCTTTGGAGCTGCCCCGGGTGATAATAGCTTGGCCGGTATAATCGCCGTCGATAAGCATGCTGACGCGACTGGCAAGCTTACGGATTGGCTGAAGAATATTGTTGAGGAAGTGGTTGGCTATCAAAAGGGTAAAGAGCAGCATGGACACGCCAACGGCCAAAGACGACCAAAGAATGTCTCGTTGGCGCTCAGCTAACACACGAGGATCAACGCCCACTTCCACGGTGCCTACCCGCAGAGATCCAACATTCAAGCCATAACCGGGATTGAACCAATCCGTGCTGCTAGTGAGTTCCAGAGGTTCTTGGAGAATTTCAGCATGGTATAAATCGAACTCCTGGCTTCGGAGTAAAGAGTCTTCCAGGCTGTTGCTGACGAATCCAAGCTCCTGACCAACAACGTCGGTTACCCGAATCCATTCGGCTTTGCTCCGGCGCAGGGACTGGCTTAACACCTGGTCCAGTGCGAGGACGTTACCGGACACCACAGCGTACTCCAGGGCTGGCGCCAAGCTGTCGGCCAGCATCTGGGTGCTCTGTGCAAGATCGGTTCGTGCATCGTCCAGGCGAGCAGAGGTGAAGAACGCCATAAGTGCCAGGAACATGACAACGGCTGGCAGGACGCCCAACAGCAGTAGCTTCTTTGACAGTGATGAACCCCGGCGGGCGGCAGAATGTGTCATTCTGAACCCTCCTCGACAGACCGAATCAGCTCATCTACCTGTTTTGCGATCCATTCGCGCTTCGGTAATGGAATGTTTAATGAACGAGCAACCTGCTCATTGACCTCAACACGATATTCGCCCGGATAATCCGGGTCTGGAAACTGGCCTTCCGCAAGGTATACCTTCAGATGATTTGCCGCCATTTCTGTCATGGCAGGAAAGGGGGCGTAACTGGATGCAAGCACGCCGGCTTTGACGTAGGCCTGGCTGGGACCGATCACAATTTTGTTTCGCCTGTAGGCCGTCAGCAAGATGTGTTTGATATTGCGAGGGTTGTAAATGGCGTCATCGGACCCTGCCAGTACAAAGTCACCGTAGGTTAAGGCTCTGACCAGAGTCGGGATTAGCTGGTCGTCGCTGTCTGCAATGAAAAGCCGGGCCTGAAGATTATACGCGGGGAGCAGATCTATAAGGTCTTCATAGCGTTCAACCGACTCGGTAGACGCCAGCAGGGCAACTCGTGTTGCCTGGGGCAACATGAACTTACCGGTCAGCGCCTGCCTTAACAGGGGAACGTCATAGTAAATTGCAGAAACCTGGCCCGGGGAGCGGGTCGCATAACCTTTAATAAAGGGTTTCTCTACCATCAAGGCAAGAATCGGAGCATCACGGTTCATCTGCCTGATTTTTGTAAATGCTACGGGACCGATAGCGACGACGGGACTGTCCAGACCGACCAGTCTCTGATTATCTCTTATGGGCACCAATGTTGCTGCATCGCCGAGTTGTTCGGCAAGCAGGCGGGTGACGTGTTGGTCGAGGGGTGTATTGCCGGAGCCGACAACATAAACGGCGGAGGCATTGGTTTTATTGTTCTGAGCAACGCCTGTCGCCGGCCAGGACAATAGCAGCAAACACATCAGGGCCACCACAACCGATGGCCGTCTCTGATGATCATTGGGCTGAACTAAATCAGCAAGTATGGATGAGGTCATACCGTCCCGGTTGGCTTACTGTCCTGTTGGTCTGTCGTTCTAGCATAGAGTCAGAATCGAACTCCTGCCTCAATGAAGAATTGATTATGATTTTTAATGTTGTTGTCCGTACTCAGCTCCGGGTCTCGATTCAGATAGTGTTGCATGGTGAACGCCAACTCCGCCGTATAGCGTGGTTGATAAAGACGCTTGGCGATTCTTGCGTCGAACCGCTCAAACTGGCTGCGGCGAAATTCATCTGCCCAGTAAAAAGCGGACGACGCTTTCAGGCCCCAGGGCAGATCCTGGATGACAGCAAGGCTCCCCGAGTGCCGGACGGACATTCGGGTTAGCAAGGAAACGGCCTGATCTTGTTTTCTCGTGTCGAGATCGCCATCGTCGTTAAAAATGGGCTCTCCGGTATACCATGTGTGCTGGTCCAGATAGCCGTAGCTTGCCCGAACAGCGGTGCCCGGGTACTCGAGCATGGCTTCTACTTCAAAACCTTTCTGGTCGATGGCGGTATTGTTGTCAATGCTCCAGTCCTTGAGCTGAATAACCCCGCTGATCATGTCTCGCAGTTCGTCTTTGAATCCCCTGACTTCAACGGACAGTATGGCGCGCTGGAGCGGGAACTGCCCGAAGTAACTGATTTCATGAGAGGTGATGCGCTCTTCTTTAAGGTCTTTGCCGAGCGTAATCCACCCTTGAACTTGAACCGCTTCGTCGGTGGTGATTCTGATGCCTTCCAGATCAGAATAAAGGTCAGGACTGACATTCGTCAGGGTGTAGCCCCAATCAGGGTTCTGTTCAAAACCATCTGGGGTACGCACAGCCTCTGAGTAGACAAACCGCAACGCATGACGATTGTTCAGGGTAAAGTTGGCAGCTATCCGGGGCGAGAAATAGTCATCGCCTGTTGTGCTCGTTCTTTCCCAGTTGCCGCCGGCATTCAGCGTTAACCAAGTTAAAGGTGTGTACTCAAGGTTACCGAAAAATCGGGACTGGTAGTTGTTTCCTCGGCCATTGAAATAGGTTTCCGAGCGGAAGGTGTCTTTACGGAAACCCGCGCCAGATACCACCTTGAGATCATTGTTGATGATTAACGTGTCCTGGATTTCCAGTTCCAAACGGGTGTCTTCGGAATCCGCATTCACATCAGCGATTGCTGCCGGCCCGCCGCTGTCTGCAAAACAAAGTCGTTCGCGGCTTCCGTCAGGGAAGTAAGTGTATTTAAACAAGGGCGTGCCATCTCTGAGGCACTGAACCGTATTATCAGTGCTAACAATGGTATACGGCTGTCGCCGGTCGAAGTTCTCCACGCTCGCCATCACGTGATAAAAGTGGCGATCCGAGGTGCTGATATTGAGTTTGGATTGCAAATAGTAGTCGCGCACGTCGATATCCGGGTCGGTTAACGGATTCAATTCGCCGGTTTTGTTCCTGTCGTTGTACTTGGTGCCGTCGACAATGCCCGTTCGTAGTTCCAGGTTGACCTTATCAGTGAATTTCAGGCGGGAATCGTAAGTGAACGAATTAATGTCGAGGCCAGAACGAAACGGCGGCCGTTCACCACCGGAGGCGCGAAAATCAAAACCGTCGAATTTACGTTTTTCATAAGTCAGTCGCCAGTCAAGATCGGCGCCTGAGTCGCCGACAGAGCCAAAGGTACGTAAGTATCCTCGAGAGCCTCTGACAGCTCTTGTCTCTACGCCAGCGCTGTCAGCCGGGTCTCGGGTGATGATGTTGATCGTACCGAGGAAGGCATTAATGCCATAGGCCGCAGAATTGGGCCCTCTGGCCACCTCGATTCGCTCAATCATTTCCAGTGGAACCGGCATGGTTTCCCAGTCCATATCGGATAAAGTGGCTTTGTGTGCGGTGCGCCCATCCACCAGAACTTGCATTCGACGCTGCTCGTAATGCACGGTGCCGTGATAAGTGGTAACCGGTTGGTGGCTGCCAACAAAGTTGACCACCATGCCAGGTACAAGCCGGAAAACCTCGTAAAGATTCATGATGCCGAGATCGCGAATCATGTCGCCGGTGATAACCGTGGTGGTGCCTGGCACCCTGGTTTTTGGTTGGCGGAGTCGTGTGGTGGTTAAAACTTCTGGAATATCATCACCCAAGGCCAAAAAGCCGGGATTAAAGTCATCTGCAAGCGGGGCCGCATTGGCGTGTCCTGCCGCCAGGCCGACGATGGCAGAAGCCAGCAATCCGATGCCAAACCTGGGGTGCGTGCGGGGCTTGATCACTCGGTTTGCAGACAGGTAATTCGTAATAGCCATAGGTGTCGTTCTATAATTCAACGTGCGGACAAATTTAGTGTACTTCTAACGTAATCCTATGGGACAAACCCTGCTTTGTCTCTATAAAGATTACAGGTTTTACATTTCCGGAGTTACTCTTTTATGAATTGCTGGGACATTCTGGGCATTGAGCCGACCGGGGATCTGGAGCGCATTCGCCAAGCCTATGAGCGGCAGATGAAATTCGCATCTGAGGATGACGCTCGCGCTCTGGAGCAGGCACTGCGAGAAGCGATGGGCGATGAGCCATCAGAACGGGCGTTCTCGCAAAACCGTGCTGACGCTCAACATGAGACCGCTCAGTCCACTGCCGAAACAGATCAGGAACACGACGTTGAAGAACGAGTCCTGAGTGCCGGCGAAGCGCAAATCGCCCGTGAGGTGGTGATTCAGATCAAGGCACTGATGAATGACGACCGGCGCCAGCAGGATTCCGGTATCTGGAAAGCGATTCTGTGCGAGTCGCCAGCTGATCAGCCGGTGCTGAGACGTGAAATCGCACGGCAGCTGGAGCCCAGGATTCGGCCGATGGCCGAGAACGGCGGGTTGCCTGTAAGTGTCGCGCAATTTTTGGGCGACTGGTTTGACTGGTCCAGCGCTCGTGAAGCAAGTCAGGCGGCGGCCCCTCGGCATCAGGATTCGCGACATTCTGATCCGCGGAATTACCCGGAACCTGACATGGCATCGGAGCAGGACTCTCCGGATCAGCCACCAATGACTAACTTCTGGCCGGCGGTAATTGGATGGATTGTTGGTCTGGTCATTCTAGCAACCATTTTCGGCGGCATGGGGCAGTAACGCCGGGCTTCTTTTGAAACCGCAGAACTCCGCCGCGGCTTGGTCTTCCAGATTGAAGCCCAACTTCCTCTCCATGAAATGGGCGTTCAGCATGAACAAACCCGGTAACCTGGCTTTCTTTACGTTTAGCGCTGCGCTTAGTGCTCAGGCTCTGGGGACAGAAACCGGTAATCCGTCGTGTCTGCGGAACGCGTTGCAAACCGATAACTGAACGTAAATCCCGGCCAGTTCACGGTGTTTCGCCCATGCTCATCCAGGTACCAGGAGGTACAGCCGGAATCCCAAACGCTTCCGGAAAGCCCTTGTTGAACCACCTGGCAGTATCGGGTCTGGGACTCTTCGCGAACCTCCATGGCCTCACCTGGATAGTGTGACAAGGCATCCAGCGCACTGATTACATAGCGGAACTGAGACTCCAGCATATAGAGAATCGAGTTGTGGGCGAGATTGGTGTTTGGTCCATACAAAACAAACAGATTAGGAAATCCATTCACGCTAATACCTTTGAAGGCTTTGCTGCCACTTGCCCAGGCCTCGTTTAACGATTGCCCGTTGCGACCGGTAATGCGCATCGGAGACAAAAATTCGGTGGCTTTGAAGCCGGTACCAAAAATAATGACGTCTACCTTCCTGTGTTCGCCGGAAGCGCTAACCACGCCGGTTTCGTCAATGTGAGAAATGCCTTCGGTGATCAGATTCAGGTGGGGCTGGTTGATGGCCGGATACCAGTCATTGGAGATCAGAATGCGCTTACAACCAATCCGATAGTCAGGGATGATGTTTTTTCGTTTTTCAGGATCAGACACCCATCTATCAGCTTGTTTTTTAGCCTGCCAGGCAAATGCGTCGAGAATCCATGAAAAACGAGTGAAGGCGAGGGCTCTCGATTCGTTTTTCCAGTAGATAAATGCACGATAGGCCCGATCCCAGAGTGGTAGTTTTTGGAAAAGCGTCTGTTCAATCCGCGTAAAGGGCCGGTCAGGCTTGGGCAGCACCCACGCGGCGGAACGCTGGTAAAGGTCCAGGCGGGCAACCTTGGGTGTTATTTCTGGTACAAACTGGATGGCGCTGGCACCGGTGCCAATCACCGCAACCTGCTTGCCCGTCAGGTCGGTCTCATGATCCCAGCGGGCAGAGTGAAACCAGCTACCTTGAAACCGATCCAGTCCGGAGATGGCCGGCATAGCCGGTCGATTCAATTGCCCGGTGGCGGTGATCAGTACATCGGTGGTGTAGCGGTGGCCGGATTCCGTTGTTACATGCCATTGGTTGGACTGGCTATCAAAATCAGCCGACTCAACCGACCGATTAAACTCAATGTGAGGCTCAAGCTGGTGCTTTCGAACACAGTGCTCCATGTAGCCTAGAATTTCAGCTTGCCCGCCGAATTTTCGGCTCCAGTCGTGTTTTGGCTCAAACGAATAGGAATAAAGGTGCGACTGCACATCGCAGGCAGCGCCAGGGTAGGTGTTATCGCGCCAGGTACCGCCAACGGCGTCGGCTTTTTCCAGTAGTGTGATTTGGTTATATCCTGCTTTTTTAAGCTGGATAGCTATCCCGATACCGCCAAATCCGGCACCAATAATAAGAACCGAGGGCTTTTTGGGGTTGGGTCTGGGCTTGGTCATGGACAGGTCCTGATCTTGTTGTTTTATTCCACGACTATAACCGGCGGCCCTGGCAACCAAAAGACCGTTTCCACCAGATTAATTGTCCGGAAAGGTCAACAACTGTTCAGCTGGCTGCGACATCAATTCCTTAAGCGCCGATGACTCAAACTGTCGACGAATACGGATAGCATAGAACTCTTCAAATACACCCGGTAAGACACCGTAATCAAAGAGGTTTCCGTTCTTCAATTCGTCCCTCACGACAACCGGAGGAAGCACCGCAAGGTGGCCGCTGTCTCTGGTCAGCAATCGCATCATCGCCATATCATCGACCTCCGCCAGAACAATGGGATGAATCTGATGGTAATCACACAGCTGGTCGAAAGCCTGGCGAATGTTGTTATCCGGGCCCGGCAATATCAGCGGGCTGCCTTGCAACATTTCTGCAAATCCGCCGGATTTCTCGATTCCCGGTGGCCCGATAATACTCACCGGCTGGCGGGCTATTCGCCGGCAGAGCCAGGGGTTTTCGTCGTCGCCCTGCACAGGCTGATTTGAAAGAATCAGGTCCAGCCGGTGTGCCGACAGCCTCCGCAACAGGTCTTCCAGGCTGCCACTTTGGAGTTTGAGTTCCAGGTCCTTTCGGCCCAGCAGCGGGCGCAGAAATCCCTCCTGAAAGTTTCGTGACAGGGTTGCCAGAGCCCCGACCTTCAATACCTCACGGTTGGTTTGTTGGCCGGTGCTGAACAGGGCCTGCAATTCTGCGCCCTGACGAAAAATGTCTTCGGCATAGGTGAACGCAACGCGGCCCGCCTCAGACAGCTTTAACCGCCGACCCTCCCTCACAAACAGATCGTGCCCGAGGTTTTGTTCCAGTTTGCGAATCTGCCCGGATAGCGCTGACTGTGAAATATGAAGCGACTCTGCTGCCCGCGTCAGGTGCCCGGTGCGTGCAACGGTCCAGAAATAGAACAGGTGATGGTAGTTCAAGCGCATGTGAGGGTGCCTGATAGCCTATATGTTATTTTTTAGTGAACGGTTTGATCTTTATAAACCATTTTATCTATGTGTGCATCATCGGCAGAGTAGCTCCGTAAACCAAGGAGCTCTTATGACCCTCATCACTTCTTTCTCGATGCTCGTGCTGGCCAGTTGGCTGGCTCTTCCGATCTCGCTCCTGGCGATTGCCGGATTTGCCAACTGGACATCCACGCCGAGCAAGCTCAATCACTGCTGGCGTATTGCTGAAACGATCTTAGTGGCACTGCTAATCACCTCGGTTGTTGTTGGGTTGGGATTGATAGCCAATGGGTTTGGGGTTAACACCGGTTTGCCTGAAATTGGCTCTGCACTTGGGCTCTATCCGGATGGGCTGGCCATGTGGATGGCCGCGATGGTGAGCTTTGTTGCCTGGATTATTCTACGGTACGCCAGAGATTACCTGCGGGGTGATGCGGCATCCCGGGGCTTCTTCCCTTGGTTTCTGGTCACCGTTGCCAGCGTGCTAATTCTGATATTCACCAACCATTTGCTGGTTCTCGCGGGTGCTTGGGTGAGCATCAGTCTGGCCCTGCACCACTTACTGACGCTCTATCCGGATCGTACTGAGGCCAGGTTGGCGGCGGTTCAGAAGTTTTTCACCAGTCGCCTTGGCGACCTTGCGGTCATTGCCGCCGTGATGCTCATCTGGCGGCATTACGGCAGCTTCCGGATACCGGAGATCTATGCCTTGTCGTCTCAGGCAGCCATGGCTTCGATGGAACTGACTCTGGCCTCTGTGTTTCTGGCGGTGGCAGCGGCGCTGAAGTGCGCACAAATTCCGTTTCACGGCTGGTTGATTCGAGTGATGGAAGCGCCAACGCCGGTGTCTGCATTACTGCACGCAGGCGTCATTAATCTGGGCGGGTTTCTCTGGCTGCGATTGTTCCCGGTCTTTGATGGCTACACAGCAGGGCATCTGTTGTTACTGGTGGTGGGTGGCACCACGGCCTTGGTGGCAGTGTTCACCATGATGACTCAAACCTCAGTCAAACATGCGCTTGTCTGGTCCACCAATGCTCAGATGGGTTTCATGCTGTTTGAAATTGCTCTGGGCGCCTACACCCTTGCACTTCTGCACTTACTGGCGCATTCGCTGTACAAAGCTCATTCGCTGCTGGCTTCCGGGCGAACCGTGAGCGTTTCAGCGATGCATTTTACCGGTCGGCCCAACTGGTCCAACGTGTTGCTGGCTTGCCTAGCGACGGCCATCTCCGGAACGATTTTATGGTTTGCTCCGGGCCTGGTTGAGAGCAAAAGTATTCTGGCTTGCCTGTTGGTGATGGCGGTCGCGGCGACGGTATTTGGAGTACCCGGCGAAAGTTCTGTGAGAGCCAAGTTAACGGTGTTTTTCATGGCGCTAACTCTGGTTCCACTGTACGGCTTGCTGAATCTGGTTCTAGGCTCGGCGGTCCTGGCCAATGGCAGTAACGGTCTACCGGTAATGGCTGAGGTATTCGGCTGGGGCCTGATCCTCTGCCTTGCGATAGTCTCGATCGTGACCCAGTTGTGGCCGGGTGCTGCCTGGATGCAGCGTTTACATCGCCCGGCAAGCCAGGGCTTCTATCTTGATCGTCCGTTTGAACAATTTACCCGCCGCTGGGCCAAACGCTGGCTGGCACCCAACACCCGGGGTCAGGTAACCGATTCCTATAGGTTAACGATCGGAGAGCGCTCATGACTGTTTCTGTATCTTCCCGGCTTGCTGAACCGAGTGCGATGGCTAAAAACCATGAAATTCTGACAACCCTTATCGCTACCTGCGAACGGATGGCGCCAACCTGGCCACTGGACCGGTGGGTTGCAGTCAATCCCTGGTGGGGGCACCGCCATCAGGCAATAGAAAAAGCCGATACCGAGCTGTGCACGCGCGCCAGCATCGGCTTGCTGATGCCTTCAGGTTTCTATCTGGATGCCTGGCAGGGCAGTCGGATTCGGGAGGGCGATTTGCTCGCTGCGGCGCGCGAGCGGCAATCATGTGCAAGCGTTGTTCAACTGGTTGAACGGCTGCGCACGTCTGAGCGCCCAAAAGCGGATAGAAGGTCTTCGCTGGCCTGTGGCGGCAATTTGGATTCTATTAACCGATTATTGGGTGACCTTTGCGCTCGTTATTTTGATAAGCGCCAGGGTAGGTGGCGGGCTGACACAGGTAATCAGAATATCTACCAGTATTGGTTGGGACAGCAATCATCGGGTGACGTTTTAACCGGTGCACATGCTACAGGCCGGTTAGCTCGTTTACCGACGGATTGGGAGCAGGCTGCTATATTTGTGGCTACTCAACTGGCTTGTGCCGGCGCCTCGTTTGAGGTGCTCGTTCATAAGTTGTTACTCCAACTACCGGGCTGGTCGTCCTGGTGTCGTGGTGAGGATTGGCGGGCCGGCCTTGAGGGGCGGGCGCTCCACCTCTGCCCACAGCTTGCTACGATTCTCATGATATATGAATGGCTTGCGGTCAATGAGCTGTCCGAGCAAGATCTCAGCGCCTGGCAGCTTTCGTCTGTCGGTGGTACCAACGATGCTGCTGGTGATACAAAACACATCCTCTGGATCTGGCACCGTGCCTATGAAGTGGCCTGGCAAAGGCAGTTTCTAGAGCGGTGGCAAAGCAAACCCAAGCTTGAGAAGCCAAGAACGGCCATACCTGAAGTTCAAGCCGCATTCTGCATCGATGTCCGCTCAGAGGTTTTACGCCGTCATTTTGAAAACGCTTATCCAAATGCCGAAACACTGGGTGTCGCCGGTTTCTTTGGTATGCCTGTGGTGCGCCAAACGCTCGGCCCATCGAATGATGAGGCGCACCTGCCAGGATTGCTGGCACCGGTCTACCGTTTTGGTGAAACCCAGGGTTCGCCCGCCGTTGACCTCTCTCTGAACAGGCGGCTCGACAGGCGCGAGCAAGTGCGTGAGTCTGTCCGGTCCGCTAAATATTCCAGCCTGTCGACATTCACGCTGGTAGAAACGACCGGCCTGGCCTGGGCCTGGAAGCTTGTCCGGGACAGCCTCCATCGAAACCAGCCAAAGCCGTCGCAGTCGCCTGAGGGCAGGTTGTTCCATTGCCATGGCGGTGATCCGTTGTCAGATCGGGAGCGCGTTGATCTGGCTGAATCGCTTCTCAGGGCAATGTCTCTCACTCGCCGGTTTGCCAGTGTGGTGTTACTGGTGGGCCACGGTGCCCACACCGACAACAACCCTAATCAGGCAGGTTTGGCTTGCGGTGCCTGTGGCGGCAAGAATGGCGGCATTAACGCCAGTATTGCGGCCGATCTGTTGAACGATCGGAGCGTCAGAGCGGGTTTGGCGGAGAGAGGCATTATTCTGCCGGAGAGCACGCTGGTCCTTGCCGCAGAGCATTGCACGGTGACGGACGACGTGCGGATTGTTGAGGGCAAGGGCATTCCGCAAAGTCACCAGCGCATCTATGCCAATCTGGTCAACCACCTCCGGTCAGCCGGTAGCGCTTGCCGACGGGAACGCGCCACGGCGCTGAGGCTTAATGGTCATTCCGATCAGCAATTGCATGCCGAAATGCAGCGTCGAACCCACAACTGGGCAGAAGTGCGGCCTGAATGGGGCCTTGCGAATAATGCGGCGATGATCATTGGCCCCAGGCACGCAACCCGAGAGCTCAACCTTGGCGGGCGTTGCTTTCTTCATGAATACAACCCCGATCTGGATACAGACGGATCAGTGTTGTCGGCCTTGATGTCGGCACCAATGGTGGTCGCCAACTGGATAAACCTGCAATATTTCGCATCGGTCAGCCAACCGGCAATTTACGGCGCCGGAAATAAACTGCTACATTCCGTGGTCGGAGGCAATCTGGGTGTGATTGAGGGCAATGGAAGCGATTTACGCATCGGCTTGCCTATACAATCCGTCCACGACGGCGAGCGCTGGCGCCATGAACCTATGCGATTGACGGTGCTGATAGATGCCCCGGCCGAGCGTATCGAGCGTGTGCTATCGGCGCACCCGGATGTCAGAGCCCTGGTTGATAACCAATGGCTCTGGCTCTGGCGGGTCGCCGGTAAGGGGGTTGAGCAATACTGTGCAGGTGATTGGCAAGCAATCTGAACTTCACACATTGCACGCGTTTGCTGTCTCCGGATACAGCCAGTCCACGGTCTTGGGCTGGCTGTTTTCGCCAGAAAACAAATGGCCAACATCTGGAACAGCAAACCAAAGTTCACCTCGACTGGGATTTTGCTGGGCAAACTCATTATGGCTCATGCCGATTTCCCAAATCTCTTCGCTTTGCCAGCCTTCAGGCGTTAACTCAATGCGCACTTCAGAGCCGATAAGGCTGACAGCGTCAATCCGCAATGGCAGGCGGGCAAAAGCGCTGGGTGCTCGGGCCAAATGTACTTCGTGGGGCCGCAGATAGAGCTGAGCCTTCTGCTCAGACCGATTGCCGGGAAGCGATATCCAGGCATCGCCTTGTACCAGTTTCTGGTTTTTGATGACACCTGAGAGCACATTAACGTGGCCCAAAAAGTCGAATACAAACCGGCTTTCGGGCTTGGCGTAAAGCTCTGTCGGCGTATTGACCTGTTCCACCTGGCCCTGGCTCATAACCACCACCTGATCCGACAGCTCCAGCGCCTCCTCCTGATCATGGGTAACAAAGATACTGGTAAAATGGAACTCATCATGGAGCGCCCTAAGCCAGCGCCTGAGATCCTTGCGTACTTTGGCATCAAGCGCGCCAAACGGCTCATCCAGCAGCAGAATACGGGGTTGCGTAGCCAATGCCCGAGCCAGCGCAACCCGTTGCTTTTGGCCGCCAGACAGCTGTGCAGGGTAACGGTCTGCCAGTTGTGGCAGCTGGATCATCTCAAGCAATTTTTCAACACGCTGACGAATCTCGGCTTTGGAGGGTCGTTGCTTGCGGGGCAGGGACTCCAGGCCAAAGGCAATGTTTTCAGCCACGGTTAAATGCCGAAACAGCGCATAGTGCTGAAACACGAAACCGATATTTCGGTCCCGCACATGCAGATTACTGACGTCTTCACCGCCAAACAGGATGCGGCCAGTGTCAGAGGATTCCAAGCCGGCAATGATCCTCAACAGGGTCGTTTTACCGGATCCGGACGGCCCGAGCAGCGCGGTGAGTTTGCCTTCCGGAATGTCGAGCCCGACATTGCGAAGGGCGTGAAAACGGCCAAAGGTTTTGGAGATCTGGTCAATAGTGATGCTCATCTAAGACACCTCCTTTTCGGGCGTCGATACGATAGGTCGGGATTGGCGCCATTCAACAAAGGCTTTAACCACCAGGGTCAGCATGGCTATGGCTGCCAATAATGAGGCGCTGGCGAAGGCTCCGACGACGTTATAGTCTTGATAAAGCAGTTCAACATGTAACGGTAACGTGTTGGTTTGCCCACGAACATTGCCTGAAACCACAGACACAGCTCCAAACTCACCAACGGCACGAGCGTTGGTGAGCACTACGCCATAGATCAACGCCCATTTAATGTTGGGAAGCGTAATTTTACGAAAGATTCGCCAGCCTGAGGCACCCAAAACCACGCCCGCCTCCTCTTCCTCACTGCCTTGTTGCTGCATCAGCGGAATCAGTTCTCGCGCTACAAACGGGCAGGTTACAAACACGGTGACCAGAACAATACCGGGCCAGGCAAACATCAGCTGCATGTCGTGAGTGGCCAGCCAGCTCCCGAGCCAGCCATTGCGGCCGTACAGCAGCAGATACAATAAACCGGCGATCACCGGCGATACCGCGAACGGAATGTCGATCAGCGTGATCAGCAACTTGCGGCCAGGAAACCGGAACCGGGTAACCGACCAGGCCAAGGCGGTGCCGAACACGAGGTTTAACGGAACCGTCAGTGCCGCAACGAACAGGGTAAGACCGATCGCGTGCAGTGTGTACTGGTCTGTTACATTGCCCGCGAAGGTTGACCAGCCCGCGCTCAGAGCCTGAGCAAAGATCACTACAACAGGAATAACCAGCATCACCATAGCCAGCAACACAGCGATGCCTATCAATGAGCGTCGAACCCAGGGCTGATCGCCCACTCGACGGTGAGACGTTGTCATCTATCGTCCCTCCAGGCGTCGCAGGTAACGACCCTGCCAAAGATTGATCGCAAACAGCAGAATAAGTGACGCCAGTAGCACAACCGATGCAATGGCACTGGCGGCGGCGTAGTCGTATTCCTGTAACCGGATAAAGACCATCAGACTGGTTACTTCACTAACATAGGGGGTGTTGCCAGCGATAAAGATGATGGCACCAAACTCGCCCAGGCTGCGCGTAAACGAGAGCGCGATTCCAGTGACAAGAGCTGGCCAGAGCGCTGGAAAGATAACCTTGCGGAATACTCTGCCATCACTGGCCCCCAGGCTGACCGCTGCTTCTTCGTCTGCCGGTGACAGCTCCTCAAGGACTGGCTGAACTGTGCGAACCACAAAGGGAAGGCTGGTAAACGCCATGGCGACGACAATGCCCAGAGGCGTAAACGCAACTTCAACACCGAGTTTGGCCAACCATTGACCATACCAACCGTTCTGGGCGAACAACGTCGCCAGGGTTATGCCGGCAACGGCGGTCGGGAGCGCAAATGGAAGGTCGACAAAGGCATCCAGAATGCGCTTGCCCGGAAAGTCATAACGCACAAGAATCCAGGCAAGCAGAAGACCAAAACAACCATTGAAAAGCGACGCAGCAAGCGCTGTCCAGAGCGTGACTTTATAGGACTCGACCACGCGCGGATCGGTGATGGTGAACCAGAACTGATCCCAGGTCATGCCTGAGGTTTCTACCACCAACCCTGTTAAAGGCAACAGCAAAACCAGGCTGACAAAAAACAGCGAAATGCCGAGGCTTAAACCAAAGCCGGGCAATACTCGCTTACTGCGAACAGAAAAGCGCCGCCCTATGGCGACGCTGGTATTGGCAGATGCAGACATGGCAGCCTCTTAGCGACGCCGTTGCAGCTGGTCTAGCTTACCGCCGCTGGCAAAGTGCTCAGCCATAGCCTTCTCCCAGCCGCCCGCAATCTCGTCAATCGACTTGAGCTTGAGATCTTGGAAGCGGTCGCGGGTTTCTTGTTGGACCGTCTCGTTATGAACGCGGTAATTAAAACCTGCCAGCAACCGCTGCGACTCTTCTGCGTACAAATGGGTCAAGTATTCTTTTGCCAGCGCCTCGGTGTTGTTTTGTTTAATGTAATCGTCTATCCAGGTGACCGGAAATTCGGCAAGAAAGCTTACCTCAGGGGTAATGACCAGGTATTCACCATCGTCGTATCGATCGGCAATGTTCAGTACCTCAGACTCAAACGTCAGCAGTGCGTCACCAATGCCACGTTCGATAAATGTGGTGGTCGCGCCGCGACCACCGCTGTCGAACACGCGCACACGGCTGAGCAGGTCTGCTAGAAACTGATCAATTTTTGCCTGATCGTCACCGAACTCCTCCTGCGCATATCCAAGCGCAGCCAGATACGTGTAACGACCGTTACCAGAGGTTTTTGGATTGGGCATGACCAGGGTCACGTCTTCGCGAACCAGATCGTCCCAGTTCTGGATGTTCTTCGGATTGTCTTTTCTGACCAGGAACGCCATGGTTGAATAGTAAGGCGAGCTGTTGTTTGGCAAGCGATCTGCCCAGTCTTCGGGGATCAGGCCGCCACGGGCATGCAGAATGTCAATATCGGTAACCTGGTTAAAGGTGGCGACATCCGCCCGGAGACCCTGAATAATTGCCTGAGCCTGACGGGAGGAGCCGGCATGGGATTGGCGAACCTCTAGGGTTTCTCCGGTTTTTTCGTGCCAGTGCGCCTTAAACTCTTCGTTGTAGGCTGCAAAAAGCTCCCGGGCGATGTCGTAAGACGTATTGAGAAGCTCTCGGTCGGCGGCGAGCGCCGGTTGGGCGGAAAGCAGGGCAGTGCCCAGTACAAACCCTTTAAGCAGTTGTTTCATGTTGAGCTCCTCAGAACCAATAGAGTGAATCTGAGGAGTAATCTAACAAAAGTCTGTAAGAACTAAAAATATTAAAAACAAATATTTAAATGTCATTAAGAGATATAAAATGCCGGAGTATGATTAATATTTCAACAAGGCAGACCCCCAAGTGAACCCCCCACCAAACGCTTCAAGCAAGACCACCTGGCCGCGTTTGATTCGACCATCTCGCACGGCCTCATCCAGGGCTAACGGAATTGACGCGGCCGAGGTGTTACCGTGGCGATTTACAGTCATCACCACCTGGTCCATCGACATATTGAGCTTGCGGGCAGTCGCAGAGATGATTCGCAAATTGGCTTGATGAGGCACCAGCCAATCGATATCCGATTTCTGCATCTTATTGGCCTCAAGGGTTTCGTCTACAATGCGGCCCAGGGTGTTAACCGCCACCTTGAAAACCTCATTGCCTTTCATTTCAACAAAAGCCTTGCCAGCCTTAACTGCATCAAAGTCGTTGGCAATGCCGCACGGGACATGCAACAACTCTTCGTAACGACCGTCTGCGTGCAAGTGGGTAGACAAAATGCCCGTTTCTTCGTTGGCCTCAAGCACCACAGCACCGGCACCATCACCAAACAGTACGCAGGTGGTGCGATCATCCCAGTTGAGTATCCTTGAGAACACTTCGGCACCAATCACCAGAGCCTTTTTGCTGGTGCCGGTACGGATGAACTTTTCTGCTGTAGCCAAAGCATAAACAAAACCACTGCATACGGCCTGAATATCAAAAGCAGGACAACCCCGGATACCAAGACGTGCTTGCAGAATGCAGGCACAGCTCGGGAACACTTTATCGGGTGTGGTGGTGGCAAATATGATGAGATCGATATCCGTGTTGGCAATACCCGCCGCCTCGATGGCTCGCAGAGCGGCCTGTTCCGCCAGATCGACAGTGCTTTGGCCGGGGAGGGCAATGTGGCGTTGTTCAATGCCGGTGCGGTCGCGAATCCATTGGTCAGAGGTGTCTACCCGTTTCTCCAGGTCGCGATTGGTAACGATGTTGTCCGGCAGGTAAGAACCGGTTCCGGCGATACGTGCAAAGGTCATGCGCTGAGTCCAGGGTCATATACAATAAACATAGACCCATGCTAAACCTTTGCAACAGGATTGGTTATTAGCGGATTGTCATAGACTCCCCCGATCACTCCATGGCGGTCCGGGGGAGCCGCAGGTTGAGAATCAGCCCTCTTTGAGTGATTTCATATCAATCACGAAACGGTATTTAACGTCGCCTTTCTTCATGCGTTCGTATGCCTGGTTGATGTTCTGGATGTTGATCATCTCTACATCACAGGTGATTCCGTGCTGAGCGCAGAAATCCAACATCTCTTGCGTTTCTGGCATACCACCGATCAATGAGCCGGCAACCACCCGACGCTTGGTCACCAACAGACCCGCCTGCAAGGCCGGCTCTACCGGTGTCAGCAGTCCCACCAAAATGTGGGTGCCATCGTACTTAAGGCACTTCAGGTACGGGTTGAAGTCGTGGGCGACGGGAATGGTGTCGAGCAGAAAATCGAACGAATCTGCCGCTGCTTTCATCTGGGCCTTGTCGGTCGAAATAATGACGTGATCTGCCCCTTGTTTTTTCGCTTCCGCGACCTTGGCCTCAGAGCGCGTAAAAATGGTCACTTCTGCGCCCAGTGCCTTGGCCAGCTTGACGCCCATATGGCCCAGACCACCCATGCCAAGTACACCCACTTTGTGGCCTTTACCCACGTTGAAATGCTTGAGTGGCGAGTAGGTGGTAATGCCGGCGCACAACAGCGGGGCCGCACTGGCTGGGTCTAACTGCTCAGGCATTCGCACTACAAAGCGATCGCTGACGACGATTTTGTCGGAATAGCCGCCGTGGGTAACTGTGCCGTCGTGGCGGTCAAGGCTGCCATAGGTCATGGTTGAGCCTTCAATGCAATACTGCTCAAGACCGGTTTCACAAGCCGAGCAGCTGCGGCAGCTGTCAACCATGCAACCTACACCCACCAGATCACCCAGTTTATACTCGCTAACGTTCGAGCCCACGGCCGTAACACGACCAACAATTTCGTGGCCCGGAACGACTGGGTACCGGGAACCACCCCAGTCATTCTCTACGGTGTGCAGGTCGCTGTGGCAAACGCCGCAATAATCGATTTCAATGGCGACGTCATCCGTGCGCAATTCGCGCCGGTCAAAGGAGTAGGGTGCCATGCCAGAGGTTGGACTGGTGGCTGCGTATGCTCGGGTGTTGGCCATTAAAGACTCCTTGAGTGACTGATTTTGAGAGTTCGGTGGTTGTTACGTAAACAGTGGCATACGGACCATGCTCGAGACAAACGTTCAATCCCTCAAACGCAAATGACCAGATCGTCTCGGGCTTTATCTTCATCTTTAGCGCCTATGCAAAGCGCTATGCTGAAAACCACCTTGACTGGGCATCAATCCGAGCTTGTCGTTTCCGTGTCGCTCAGCAATTCAGGCTTTTTCAGCGCCCTTTGGAACAGATCTTTGTTTTCGGCAATTAACAGCGCACATTGCTCCGTGAATTCCTCAGGCATAGTCGGAATTTTTTTCTCCAGCCACAGCTGAATGTTTTCAGAGAGTTCGAGCATTTTATCCCGGGCATCGGCGTCAGCTTTGGTTGTGAAAAGCATCGAATCGGGGGTCTTGAGTGCCATTTCGAGTCCGTCGCGGTCTGAATAGAATAAAGATTGAACAGCCATTAAGTAGATTCCTCGCTGTTTATTGACGACTGTATGAATATACAGCCTCATCATAACCTACTCTGTTGCGGTTATCGAGACGTGCCTCAAATGTGATAGGTTCAATCCACACGCTTGTTGAGAACACGGCCAACATGGACACCGGTGGGAGCACCTTATGGACTTAATCGTCATCGGCACAGGTATCTTGGGAACGACAATTGAAAGCGCTTGAGCTAAAGGTTCCACCGGTTATCCTGACACTTGTCTTCGGGGCTGCCATGTGGGCCGTTTCCAGGGTGCTGCCTTCCGGGTACTTCACCTTTCCGGGCAGAATCCTTCTTTGCGTCGTTGTGTTGATTGCCGGGGCAGTCATCGCTTTACTGGGCGTTCTCGCGTTCAGACGCGCGGGCACGACGGTAGATCCGCGCACACCCGACCAGGCGACTAGTCTGGTGGTCAATGGCGTGTATCGCCACACCAGAAACCCCATGAGGGATATGGGTTGGAGGCTCCCCAGGGAATCGCGATGCAGTATTTCGCCTTCAAACAGGTAAGTGACCGTAGCGATACCAATATGCGGGTGAGGGCGCACATTGATACCGTCCCCCGCCGGAAAATGTGCAGGGCCCATGTGATCAAAGAAAATCCAGGGTCCGATCATCTTTTGCCCCACTACCGGAAGTACCCGCCGCACTGAAAAGCCGCCGAGGTCTCGTTCACGAGGCTGCAGGAGTTGAACCAGAGCGCCGCATTCTTTGGTGATCGGGCAGTCGAATTCGGTTTGTGATGAGAGATTGCTCATTTGGGCTCCAGTTCTGATGGAGAGGCAGGTTTAATGTACGAAGATTGGTTGCCGGTGTCGGCGCTGTCAAATAGACAACCCCGCGCCCAATTTCCCTTCGAGGAAGGAGGAGTGCGTTGAAGACCTGAATCGTCAGGCTTAGCTCAATCCATAAGTGCTCTGCAGGACGGACTAAAACGTAGAATAAAGCGTGACACCGGCGGCGAGCCAGACAGGAGATCCTTAGTGGCTTTTTATAATCGAAAGAAACTCGAGCTGGAAGTAGCTCTAGAACAACTTAAAGAGGCGGAAAGCCGGATTCGGGAACTGGAGTCGGACTTCCTGGCCCTCGAGCGAGCTGCGGCTGTTATCGTTATGTCTCAGGATGGCATTATTGAGCGCGTGAGCGATCTCTTTCTGGACTTGCTGGGCTATGAGCGCGACCAATTAATTGGCCAACATCATCGGTGCTTTTGCTGTAGTGATTATTCCAAAAGCGAAGATTACATCAAGTTCTGGCGGCAACTGGTAACCGGAAACGTGAACGCTGGAAGCTTTCCGGCTGTGCATGCCAGTGGCAACCACGTTTACGTGAATGCGCGTTATTCACCAGTTATGAGCGACAATGGTTTATCCAGGAAGGTGATCGGCTGTATCGCCAGTGTAGTGAATGATTGATCCGTCCATTAGCAATGGTGTCTATTATCAAAGTCCGCAAAAGGAGCCGCTATGCCACAACGACCGTCCCGCGACACAGCCCCGATGATCGCGACCCTCAACGATCTTGCGGCTTCGGCAGACTATTCGTTCATGGACACCCTCAACTGCGATCCCGAGGGAAAAGCGAATGGTGATGACCATGCGCCCCGGCAGGTGTTTTCGGGACACTATGTTCCGGTCAGCCCCACGCCCATTGAAAACCCGGAATACGTAGCGCACGGCAAGAGTCTGTTTTGCGAACTTGGCATTGCCGAGAATCTGGCGCAGTCGGATGACTTTGTGCGGATGTTCTCCGGCGATTTAACCGGTGTTCCGGAACCTCTGCGCAAAACCGGATGGGCATGTGGCTACGCTCTTTCTATTTACGGCAACGAATACACTCAGCAATGCCCGTTTCAGACCGGCAACGGCTACGGCGACGGTCGTGCCATTTCAGTGCTTGAGGCCGTCATCAACGGTCAGCGCTGGGAAATGCAGCTGAAAGGGGGAGGGCGCACACCTTATTGTCGTGGCGCAGACGGCAGGGCCGTTTTGCGGTCCAGTGTCCGTGAGTTCCTGGCTCAGGAGCATATGCATGCGCTGGGTGTGCCCACGTCACGATCCCTTAGCTTATATGTGTCGACAACAGAGAAAGTCAGGCGCCCGTGGTATTCAGAGGGCTCACGCTCTGTCGACCCGGACGTACTTGTATCCGATCCCGTCGCCATCTCCACCCGGGTCGCACCGTCGTTTATTCGGGTAGGGCAGCTTGAGCTCTTCGGGCGCCGGGCCCGCAAGCAGGAGCACCCGAAGGCAATGGAGGAACTCGAGAAGATTGTTTTGCACCTGATCGATCGTGAATACGAGGGCGTTATTGACCAGACACTACCCATCGGCGAAAAGATCGTGTTGCTTGCACGTGAGTTCCGCAGCCGCCTGACGTCATTGGTGGCGAACTGGATCCGTGTTGGCTACTGCCAGGGTAACTTCAACAGCGACAACTGTGCCGCCGGCGGATTCACCCTCGACTATGGTCCCTTTGGCTTTATAGACCTGTTTGACCCCCAGTACCAACCGTGGACGGGCGGTGGGCAGCATTTCTCGTTCCTCAACCAGCCTGCGGCGGCAGAACGCAATTTCCACTCGTTCTGTACGGCGTTGCGACCATTGGTGGTGGCACATCCGGAGTATTTGCAGCAGCTTGATGAAATCCAAAGCGATTTTCCGAGAGTGATGCAAACGCAAATGGAGCAGATGTGGGCGGCCAAACTAGGACTTAGCGCTTTCAACGAGGACTTATTCAGGGAGCTCGCAACCCTGATGGTGCAAACGTTCGTTGATTACACCATGTTCTTCCGTGAACTTTCTGCGGTGCCTGACGATGTCGAGCCACTCAAGAAAAGCTTCTACAGGGACCTGTCGAATGCTGCGGACCCCGAAGGACTGGAACAACGCTGGTCAGCGTGGCTCACACAATGGAAATCGCTCACTCGACCTGGCGACCGCGAGGCTCTTTGCAGCCAGATGAGACTTGTTAATCCGAAATACAGTTTACGGGAGTGGTTTGTTGTGCCTGCCTATCAGCAGGCGGCAGAAGGCAATTACGAGTTGCTGCGAGAACTGCAGGACGTTATGACGCAGCCGTACTCTGAGCAATCAAAAGACCTGGAGAACAAGTACTACCGGTTGAAGCCGCTGGAGCTTTTTGAGGTGGGCGGTTCGTCGCATTATAGTTGCTCGTCTTGAGAAAGACTCGGAAAGGCTGCTCGTGATCGACTCACAAAGAGAGTAGCTCGCCCTCAGGGTTATTTAAGTTCATTCATAACTGCGCATAATGTATATTATGTTAAACGGGATATAAGCAGCCTCTCACAAATGTCTGTAAAAAAACCATCACGCGGACGGCGCCCGCTGTGATGGCTATATAAGCTTCCATGCTAAGTCACGTCCCCGTTACCGAATTCAACCTAACTGGTTACCAACCGGAAGGCGCCGGATGCGTTTGCCGGTCGCTGCGTAGATAGCGTTGCAAAGCGCCGGCGCCACCGGTGGAAGTCCCGGCTCACCAACGCCACCCATGGGAGCATCTCCATCAGCGTTAACCAGGTGCACACGTATTTCCCTGGGTGCGTTGCGCATGCGCGGAATGCTGAAGCCGTCAAAGTTCTTTTCAACCGCTTCGCCATTCTGGAACGACACCTCGCTGTGCAGCGCAATGCCAATGCCCATAACACAGGCGCCTTCAAGCTGTGACCGCACTCGTTCCGGGTTTACTGCCTGGCCACAGTCGAAGGCGATATCAGCCCGATGAACCGTCACCTCGCCGTTTTCGTCCACTTCCACATCAAGCACAATGGCCGCATAGGAAACAAAGCTGTGGTGCATGGCGAGGCCCATTCCTCTGCCTTTTCTCTTGTCCTTGCCCCAACCCGCCTCTTTCGTGGCGCGTTCAACAACCGTTCGCATGCGGCCAATGTCAACCGGATAGGTGTTGGGATCTTCGCCATAGTTCCAGCCGTCCTTGAACTCCTCCGGATGGATCTTCCTCGGCTCACCTAACAGTTCCAGCAGGTAATCCCGGTGATCCCTGCCGGCAGCAGCAGCCATTTCTGCCGCAAAGCTCTGGATGGCGTAGGCATGAGGCAGATTGTAGACGGCCCGAAACCAGCCAATCCGGGTATGAGCCGAAGCCTCAGGATTTTCCAGGCGGATAGCGGGAATATCAAAAGGCATGGTATTAAATCCCATGCCTAACTCGAAGTCGCCCTTGTGTTTCGGGTCTTCCGCAAAGAGTGAACCGATGCTGGGCGACAGTGTGCGGTGCAGCCAACCGGTGGCCTTGCCGTCCTTGTCCAGAGAAGCTTCAAGCCGGTCAACGGACACCGCGTGAAAGTAGGCATGCTGGATATCATCTTCACGGGTCCATTGCACGCGCACCGGGCGGCCTTCAAACTCTTTCGCCAGTCGTGCCGCTTCAATCACGAAATCCGGCTTAGACTTGCGGCCAAAACCACCGCCGAGCAGGGTTTGATGAAGGGTAACATCCGTCAACTCAATGCCGAGCGTGGCAGCAATGCCCTGACGTGCAGCGTGGGGATGCTGGACCGGCGCCCAGGCTTCAGCCTTGCCATCCTTCAGCAGAACAATGGCGACCGGCGGTTCTATCGGCGCCTGTGCCATGTGTGGCATGTAATAGGTGGCCTGAATCCGCTTTGCGGCCTGCTCCAGCGCTGTATTAATGTCGCCATTGTCCCGAACGACCTTTCCCGCGTTTTCAGCTCTGGTTTCCAGCGTCTTGCGGTAATCTTCAGAATGGTAGTTGGCGTTATCACCGGCGGCAGCGCGGTCCCACTCGATAGAAAGTGCGGCGCGACCCCGGATGGCTGCCCAGGTATTGTCAGCCACCACAGCGACCCCGCCGAGGGGGTTGAAGCTCGCGGGCATGTCTGCGCCCTCGGTGCTGAATATCTTCACCACGCCGCGAACAGCTTTGGCCTGGGTGTCATCAAGGCTTTTCACTTTTGCACCCAGTACCGGCGGGCGGGCGATCACCGCATAGAGCATGTCGTCGAGCATGACATCGGCGCCGTAAACTGCCTTGCCGGTGACGATGTCCTCGCCATCTATGGCCGGAGGGCGGCCATCATTGTTCCTGAGATCGCCATTGACCGGGCCGCTTTCCCGGCCGATGTAACGGAGTTGAGCATCTTCTTTCAGGCTAAGGCTATCGGTGTCCGGCACCTCCAGGTTACGGGCGCTAGTGGCCAGTTCGCCAAAACCCAGGGTCCGGTTACTGCCTTTGTGGACAACTTCATGCACGCGGGTTTCCACGTCTTCAACAGGAACGCCCCATTGTTTGGCCGCAGCCTGCTCAAGCATTTTCCGGGCGCCTGCGGCAGCCCGGCGCATTGGTTGATACCAGTGACGCATGCTGCGGGAACCGTCGGTATTCTGATTGCCGTACTTGTCTTGGTCTGCCTCGGCCTGTTCGACGTTGACACGGTTCCAGTCGGCACCAAGCTCATCCGCTGCCACAAGGGCAAGGCTGGTTCGAATCCCCTGCCCCATTTCAGCTCGGTGATTGATAATGGTCACGGTACCGTCGTCATCAATGCGAATGAACACATGAGGGTTGTCTACCCAACCACCAGGCATGCCGGCTGCGCCATAGTCGCCCTGATCTGCCAGCGCCAGGTCCCAACGCGCCGCCAGTATAAACGCACTGCCAGCAGCAAGACCCTTCAAAAACCGTCGCCGACTGACATTGGCAAGCCGTACCGTGTTCTTTGGTGTGCTCATGCCTTCACCTCCTTGGCGAGAGCCGCCTGCTCAATGGCCGAAACGATGCGATTGTATGTGCCACACCGGCACAGGTTACCGTTCATGGCGTTGTGAATGTCCGTTGAGTTTGGCCTGTTGTTTGCTTTTAACAATGCGGTCGCACTCATAATCTGGCCACCCTGACAATAGCCGCACTGAGCCACACCCAGATTGAGCCAGGCCTGCTGTACCCGTTGACCAACCTCGTCCTCGGCCATGGCCTCAATAGTGGTCACTTTTTTGCCCTCGGCACTGGAAACCGGCGTTACGCACGATCGCGTTGCCTCGCCATCCAGATGCACCGTACAGGCGCCGCACTGGGCAATGCCGCACCCAAACTTGGTGCCCGTTAGCTTTACGATGTCTCTCAAAGCCCACAATAAAGGCATGTCGGCTGGGATATCCAGCTCATGCTTTTGGCCATTTATATCCAGATTTATCATTCGTCTCTCCCACCAATACGCCGTTGGGCTCAGGCTATCATTAGCCAACTACCTTCAGCATAGTCAATTTTGCCAACAACTGCAGCCCGTCTTGTGGCCGCGATGGCTGGGAACTGAATCTTGATGAACTGGATACTGAATGAAATGCCAGGAGGGGAATTGCTGGTTGAACAATCGCTGCAGGGCCTTGGTGCTCTCGGTGGTCAGGCACCAACTCCCCGCAGGTTCAGGCGATCTGAGTAACGATACTCAGAAGTTCATTTGCAGGCCGAGACCGAGGCCGTCGACCGTGACGTTGCTGTCGTCGTAGTAACGCATGTATTCCAGGTTGCCCGAGAGGTTCTGAGCAAACTGGAAGTTAACACCTGCGCCGTAGGAGAAATCAGAATCATCGTCTTTCACGGGCCCAAGAGTTGCCTCAACTCTGGTAAAGCCCAGAACGGCGTAAGGTGTAACCGGGCTTTGATTGACCATATTAAGTGTGGCGTAACCACCGAAAAAACTATTCAGTTCAACTTTGTTACCGGCAATTCGGTCGTCGTCTACACCAAAACCGGCGCGAGCTTCGATCCCAAGAAATTCGTTGGCCATCACACCAACTTTGCCTGACAGAGTTCCCACATCGGCACTGGCAATGCCGTCAAAGTCCACATCCATAAACGTATAGTTCAGGCCCGCGTAAAGCCCGCCCACACCAGATTTATACATATCCTGAGCTGCGACTGACCCTGCGAAGGCGATTCCAGCGGTTGCTACCGTTGCCAGTAAAACGTTCTTTTTGATTTTCATAACCGGTTCTCCTTGTTGCCTGTTAAGAGCCTCTTGATGCTCCTTTTAACAAGTTGCACCAGAATGACGCGGGTTACTAGAGCCAGGTTCCGAATTTACGTTGCTTTTACAGGGATTTAATTTGTCGTTAATGGCCCGGCAGGCCGCTGCTTTCCTTGCGGAACACGGGCGCCACGGGTATGCTGACGCCGTCTCTCTGTCAGCTGGCCTGGGCGTACCTTGAGAAACCTTTACCCTGTTATATTTATTGTTAGTGTCATGTTCATACTTCTGAGTGTTTTCATGACATTACCGGTTATTTTGCTTACGGTTTTCGGCGCTGGTGCACCGAATGCTATAGCGTTCGCGCAATCGGCAGCCGTCGTGTTTGCGTTGGGGGTATTGGGTGTGATATCGACTTACCGCCTGCCCCGGGATCTCAAACCCCGTTACATGTTTGTATTGACGGTTTCCAGCTGGTTAATCATCGCCCTGCTCTCTTCATTGCCTTTCTATCTCAGCCACAACAACATGTCGGCAGCTGACGCGTTCTTTGAAGGCACTTCCGGGATAACAACGACCGGTGCAACGGTGTTAAGCGGCCTTGACGATTTCGATCAGGATCTTCTGCTTTGGCGCTCCATTCTGCAGTGGTTGGGCGGGATCGGGATCATCGGCATGTTCGTTGCTGTATTGCCATTCCTCCGGGTTGGCGGAATGCGGTTGTTCGCCACCGAGTCATCGGAATGGACAGACAAGGCCTTGCCCAGGATGAAGACCCTCAGCCGTGGGCTGTTGTGGGTTTATGTGTTTTTTACCATTTTGGCCATTGTCACTTACTCGCTCTCCGGCATGACGATTTTTGATGCCTTCAACCATGGTTTAACTAGTATCGCCACTGGCGGCTTTTCAACGTCGGATCAGTCTATGGGCAAGTTCAGTGACCTGATCCTGCTTGAAGCCACCTTTTTCATGATGCTGGGCAGCTTGCCGTTTTTCTTGTTTGTGCGTGAAATGCATGGCCAACGGTTTGTACTCTTCAAAGATCAGCAGGTTCGGCTTTTTCTTGCGATTCTGCTGATTGTTCCTGCGTTTCTGACCCTCTATCGCTGGTGGGTATCGCCGGTTCCCTTTGACCCCGCACACAACTACATCTCCACGCTGTTCAATGTCACGTCGATCGTGACCACCTCCGGTTATGCATCGGAAGACTACTCGGCCTGGGGGCCTTTGGCGTTTGTGGTGTTTTTCTTTTTGATGTTTGTGGGTGGCTGTTCAGGCTCAACCGCCGGCGGCATGAAAATCTTCCGGTTTCAATTGTCGCTTATCGTATTGCGCGAACAGTTGATGCGATTGCTTCACCCGCGTGCGGTTTTTACCCGTAACTACAACGGCCGTCCGGTCAGTGATGAAATCATCTCATCGATGATTGCCTACACCTTTATCTTCCTGCTTTCGTTGCTTGTCATTACGGTCCTTTTGGCTTCGCTTCAGCTGGACTTTATCACCTCACTATCAGGTGCATTGACTGCGCTGACTAACGTCGGCCCCGGGCTCGGCGACATCATCGGGCCGGCTGGTAACTTCGCATCCTTGCCGGATGCGGCCAAATGGATTCTTTCTGTGGGCATGTTGATGGGGCGTCTGGAAATTTTGAGTGCGGTGATCGTGCTGTCGCCCGCATTCTGGCGCGGATGAGCTTACCGGTACCAAAGAATGTGGCCGTCTTCCAACGGTAAATTGAGCCGCTCATCACACACCACGATGCGGGGTGTGAAGTGTTCCGCAGGGCGAGCAACGGATACCGAACATTGGTACTGATAGCTGTCTTCGGCACCCGGTAGCGCGTGATCCAGTTGCATTGGCTTGACCACCCGGGGGCCGAATTCTGAGGCCTCTGCCACCAGCTCTACAGAAATCTGACCGTGACTGAGCCCGTCCAGGTAAACATCCAATACAAATTTCCGCTGCTCACCTTGCTCTTCGATACAAAGCTTCCCGAAGCGCAACATGGGCCAGTGGCGATCGATATGGTGCAACAACTCCACCAGTTCCTTGGCCTGGCCGGGGGTGCGCTGCACGCCATTGGCAATCATTGGCTGATAAAAATCTTCAACGTATTCGCGCACCATCCGGTTAGCCGAATAGCGTGCGGTGAGCTGGTTCATGCTAGCGCGCACTCGGTCCAGCCATTGTGACGGCAACCCTTGGTCGTTTAATTTGTAAAATTCCGGAATAACCTCTTGTTCGAGCAGCGTATAAAGCTCCAGGGCATCGGATTCGTCGTGCTGGTCGGTCTGACTGAGCTGGGCAAAACTGGCATGGGGACGGATCGCCCACCCTACGTTTTCATTCCAGGCTTCGGCCCACCAGCCATCAAACTGAGAGAGATTGATGCCGCCATTGACCAATACCTTCATGCCACTGGTTCCGCAGGCTTCCCATGGGTGCCTGGGGCAATTGAGCCATACATCTACACCCTGAATCAGCTGGCTGGCCACGGCCAGATCGTAATCTTCAATAAACACGACCTTGCCCTCAACCTCCGGCAATCGGGAAAATGTTTTCCAGCGTTTGATCAGGGCTTTTCCTTCCGGATCTTTCGGGTGCGCTTTACCGGAAAGCACGATCTGTATGGGCCGGTCCCTGCACGTCAGCAGCGCGATGAGGCGATCCGGGTCTTTTAATAAAAGATCCGGGCGTTTATAGCTGGTGAAACGCCGGGCAAAACCGAGAGTCAGCGTTTCCGGGTCTAACAGCAAACCGCAGGCAGCTTCAGCAGTGTTGCCAAAATTATGCTCACAGTGCTGGCTTTGGAGTCGTTTTCTCAGGTAACTGATCAACCGTTTACGCTGAGATCGCCGCATCTGCCAGAGCTCAGCATCGGTCGTGTTTTTAAGCGGACAAATGTCTGTCAGTGGCCTGCGCCAGCGATCCTGGCCGCAAGCCTTGGTCCAGAGTGCGTCTGATTCCGGAGAGTCCCAGCTTGGCGTGTGCACCCCGTTGGTCACGTAGTCGGCTGGGATATCAGCCGTAGGCCAGCGCCCGAACCAGGGTTGAAAAATGGTTTGAGTCACTCGCTGGTGGATCTGACTAACCCCATTGAACCGGGCACTCATACCCAGGGCGATGCCGGCCATGTTCAGGTAGTCGCCACCGCCGTTGGCAATGGCAAGCACAGTATCCAGTCTGTTGTCGTTTTCGCTGAGCCAGGGCGACAGGTAGAGCTCCGCGAGCTTTCTGGAAAAACGGTCGAAACCCGCTGCAACTGAAGTGTGAGTGGTAAACAGGTTGGTAGCTCTGGTGGCCATCCGGGCGGTGGCAAAATCCGTTTGATACCGCTGTTGCCAGAAATGAGTCCGCTCAATCAGTGCCAGTGCACTGTGGCCCTCATTGATGTGACAAACCGACGGGTTTCGCTGCAACAACTCCAGCAGGCGCCAGCCGCCAATACCCAGCACCATTTCTTGCTGCAAACGCTTTTCCGGGTCGCCACTGTAGAGCTCGCTGGTTATACCCCGATCGCCGGGCTCGTTGCGGGGATCGTTGCTGTCCAATAGCAGCAACTCACATCGGCCTACCTGGCCCTTCCAGGCCCGCAGGCGCACTTCCCGGCCAGGGAACGGCACGGTCACTCTGGCCCATTCGCCATTGCGGTCCCGCAAAGGCGAGACCGGTAACATGGTGGGATCGTTATACGGGTGGAATTCGATCTGTTCGCCATCGGCGTTCGCGGAATGAGCCCGGCCAATTCGACTGGCAGGGCTCGTATTGTGTAGGCGGCAAG
>NZ_JACUUB010000163.1 GCF_014859525.1 Marinobacter sp. | reverse complement strand
CACCCGCTCTGTCCGAGAGACTCACATGGGCATGCTCACCCGGGCAGAGTTGCGGCTGATCGCAGAATGGCTGGACACCAGTGCTCACCTTTATAACGACCCGGACAAGTTCGAGCTGCCATCGCCCTGAAAGAGGAGGTGCCGTCATGCAGACGTTAAGCGATCAGCCTGATGTGATTGATCTGGGCCGTTGGCACATTCCCGACCTGGAGCTTGAGCGCCAGGGTTGGGAACCGCCGCCCCGGGACACCTGGCGTGTAGAGCGGCGGTTGCGCCAGACACGGCCTGGTACCAGTACCTTGTACACCCGTTTCAATCAACATTATTTATTACTGAAGAGCCATCGCCGTAAGCGGGAACTGCCGGAGCAGGTGATCGACCTGACCTTCGTACAGGCGCAGCCCCGGGAAGTGAGGTGTTACCAGGCACGGTTGTGGCTTGCTGCCAGCGTTCTTGTTGGGCTGGCAATCCTGGCTGGCTACGGGTGGCCTGTTTCAAAGCTCTGGATGTTGCCGCCGATGGGTGTGGCGCTTGGCTGTGCCTTTCTGGCCTGGCGGAACTACCAGCACCGGTTTGAATTTCTCGCGCTCAACAGCGACGTCGTGGTGTTCGCTCTGGAGGCAAGCCTGCCTGACCGCCAGAGAGCAAGCCAGTTTCGGGAGGAAATAGCTCAAAGTATTCAGTGTGCCGGGGCGCGGTTGCCAGAGGGCAGGGCACGTTTGCCCCTCGCTATCGCGGAAATGCGCCGCCTGGCCGAGATTGGTGTGATAAGCACGCAGGATTACGAGCAGATCAAACGCAACTGGTTTGCCCTGTCGTTTGAACAGACGTCAGAGTGACGCCTCTGCCGCCCCTCTCAGCATAGCCTGCAGCAATTCCTCGGCATCAAACTTGGTGAGTGCCTCATTGGCACCTACCTGGTTGGCGTAGCTCAGGCTCATTTCGCTGTTCAGTGACGTGTGCAGAATGATGTAAGGCTGCTTCAGGGCGTTGTTGTCACGCACATTGAAGGTCAGTTCGTAGCCGTCCAGCCCTGGCATTTCGATATCGCTAACCAGGATGTCAATCGGGGTACCCCGTTCGTCCTGACTCAATAGCACCTGCAAGGCGTCATCACCACTGCTGGTCACGTGATAGGTAATGTCTTTGCTGTCCAGCACATCACACAGCTGTTTGCGGGCAACCTGGGAATCGTCCACCAGCAGGATATTCAGGGATTTCAGGGTTTCGCTCTGTACATCCGACAGCACCACGTTCTGGGCATCCAGCGATTCCGGGTAGACCTTGGCCAGCAGCAGCTCCACGTCAAGCAACTGAATGATGTCTCCGTCCATATCCAGTAGCCCGGTGATAAAGGCATTGGATCCCAGCGCCTTGGGCGGCGGCATCACGCTTTTCCAGTCGGTTTCGATAATCTGCTGAACGCTGCGCACCAGAAAGCCGATCTCCTGGCGCTGGATATCAGTCACGATGATCGAGGCTTTGTCGCGCTCTTCCGTTGTCAGGGCGGGATAACCGACCGCCGCCGCCATATCGATCACCGGCACCGCCGAGTTGCGGAAAGTCGCCGTACCGATCACGGCATGATGGCTGTGTGGCAGTTTCGTCAGCCGCTGAAATGGCAGAATCTCACGGATTTTGAGGGTGCCTATGCCAAAAAGCCGCGTTCCGAACAGACTGAACAGCAGGAGTTTCTGGGACTGCTTTGCTTTGCCGGTCATAGAGCCAGATCCTTGTAAATGCCAGAACTACGGTTGTTGGGAGCTCGTCAGAAAAAGTTTGA